>NZ_CP097151.1:300000-561215 GCF_023370075.1 Deinococcus sp. QL22 | reverse complement strand
ACCAAAATAGTCGTGCTGGCGCTAGTAAAGCGGTGAGAACCCCAACAGCTGAAGTTTAAGAGCCCGACTGGTAAAAAGCGCTTTCACAACGGCTTTGCCTTCTAATATGGGATCAGCGTCATTGAATGTCGCGGTGATTCTCGCCCACATCCGTCAGGCCTTGACGGTCAGGTGGGTTCTAATGCACCCATGACTCACGCGCAGTTCGATCCTCCTGTTTTCCAGCTTCAGGGACAAGATGTGCACGCGACTGGGCACCCTGCCAGCGGTGGATTCATGGTGTTAAGGGGGAGTGAGGCGCGCCGCTCCTCGATAACGATGCTCTCTCAGGAGCAACAGGCGATGAAAGATCGTCTGCTGGAGGAAGGCAAGCTCATCGAGGTGGCGGACCGAGAACTCGAGTTTGCACAGGACACGCTCTTCCGGACGGCGAGCGACGCGGCCTCAATCATCCTGCAGGTCGCAACGCCTGCCTCATCTGCCTGGTTGCACACCCTGCCAGATGGCCGTGAGGAAACATACGGTGACTGGTGTCTGCGCGTGAAACCAGACACCGTTCCTCCGCTCAACGAATCTCGCGTTGCAGCGGCCGCCGCATGGCTCAAAACGCAGGCGCAGAACCTCGAAACCAACGAACGCGCCTATAAGCTCAGCGGTGCAAAAGATATTCACCTGCGCCTGAGCGTTGCTCTCCAGGGCAGTGCCACGGGCAAACTGAACGTTCAACCCGGAAACAAGTTGAACATGTTGGGCTGGCGCACGGTCAGCGGCGTCAATGCCCTCGTGAACCGCGATGCTCAGATGTTCCGCGAAGCGCTCGACGCGCTGCGTCATGACGCCGTTGACCCATTGCACGCCAATGACTTCTGGGCAATTCTGGATCCTGTGGCCGCTGATCTTCCAGAAGCCGACCGAAAACCGTTCGCGGGAACCGGCACGCGGGCAAGCATTGCAAGCTACTTCCTGTTCCTTGCGGATCCCGTGGGACATCCGTTCTACCGCCCCTCATTCGGTGGACAAGCCGTCATGTGGCTATACAGTGATCGTCCGCTCGACCGCCGGTCTCCAGGGCATCTCCTTCAGGATTACGTATCCCGCTGCGAGGTGCTGCTGAAGGAGTTTCAGGCCCAGGGCGTCCCTTTGCAGGACATGCTGGATCTTCAGGGCGCGTTGTACATCCTCAGCCACCAGTACCCGGAGGGCCCAGGGGCGTCGGCAGTGGCCCCAGTGGATCCACTCCGGGCAGAGTATGAGGCCTTCCGGTCTGACCCGGTGCAGGCCTTCCGCTGTGAGGTGAGGCTCACCCGAGCCGCACAGATACGGGAACAGCTCCGCGACCCGGAGACCATCACGCTGGCAGCTTTCAGCAGGGACGTCTGGCGCTTTGAGGCCAACGCTAATGTGGGCGGCGTCAACATCAAAGGCGAGGTGTATTCGGACAACCTGACCCCAGAACGTGCGGCCGAGCTCGGGACCCTTCTGCAAGAGGGCCAGATCGAACTTCATGGGAATTACTGCTGGGGCAGCGGTGCGGCGGTGTACGGCGCCAGCCTCAAACTCACAGACGACGAGAAACTAGCCCTGGTGCGGCAAGCCGTCAGTGTCCTGAACGACGAGAGTCTGCTGCCCCATGAAAAAGCCGACCAGATCGAAGCTCTGCCGGGCTTCGGCCCGAACATTACTACAGGCCTGACGATGCTCTTCCATCCGGATGCCTTCGCACTGAACAACCGACCAGCCCGCGATGCGCTCGCTGCTCTCGGGTTCGATGTCTCTACAGCGGAGGTTTTCCAGACCTCCGCAAGAACACTCAGGGAGCGGGTTGGGGCCGAAACGTTTCCCGAACTGGACTGGTTCTTGTATACCCGGCTGCCCCGCAGTGGCTACTGGTGGGTCAACCAGGGCAACACGTACACCGAGGAACTGAAGGGCGGATATGTCTGGGCCAGTCAGGAAGGTGAAAAAACCTATCAGCATCACGAGAACGTCGCTCGTCTCAGACCTGGAGACCGCATTGTGCATTACGCTGGTCAGGCGATTCAGGCGACCAGTGTGGTCATTGCTCCTCCCATTGAGGTGCAGGACGAGGTGATCTCCGACGCCATTCCTGAAAAGCGTTTCGGGTATCTGGCTGAGGTGGAGTACACGGTTCTTCCGCAGCCCATGTCCCTGAAAACCCTGGACATGAAATGGCGGATCCCTCACCACGGCCCATTCGATAAAAACGGGAACGTCCGTCAAGTGTACCTGTCTCCAGCGAGCCGGGAGATCTACAACCAGATTGTCCACCCTCACCAGGCATGGCTTTTTCAGATGGATCCAGCAGATTCCGACATCGCTGCCCGCCTGGAAGCCGCCCAGGTTGGCGAGAGCCTGGAGTGGCCGGTCACACGGTTCGTACAGGAACTGCAGCCAGGCGATCCGGTGGTACTGTGGACACCTGGCCCGGATGGCGGTGTGGTGGCGCTGACGGAAGTGGCTGGGCCGGTGGAGGGGCAGCTCAATTTACTGGCTGGGGGGCAGGACATGCCCGAGAACGATGACCAGGGTGGCCTCACTGTGCCGCTCCGGATCACGCGACTTCTTCCTGTACCCATTGCCAGGGACGTTATCGCCAAGCACCCTGTTCTGTCACAGTTGCACGTCATGCAGATGGCGGAAGGGACAACCTTCAAACTCACGCGGCTAGAGTGGGAAGCGGTGCAGAGCCTCTTGGAAGTCACGCTCTGGTTGACCGAAATCCGCCGTGTCCTGGCCGCCAGCCCTGAGCCCCTGCACCCGCAGACCATCACGGCTCAGGTCTTGTCGGGTGGCCTCCTTGAACCCCACCTGAATCCCGAGCACAAGGTCGGTGGCCTGCTCACTGCCCACCCGGAGGAATTTGAGGCGCTTGAACACGGCAAGTACCGTCTCCGCCTGGGCGACGCTCTGCACCATGAACCCGTACCGTTCGCTCTGATCCGCGAGCGCGTGCAGTCCAGTGGCCTGCGCATCGACGACCGCACACTGCGCCGCTACCACCTCGCCCTGCAGACGCGTGGGTTCGTGATCCTGTCCGGCGTGAGCGGCACGGGCAAAACCTGGCTGGCCGAGGCCTATGCTCGCGCAGCCCATGCGGAAGTGGGCGTGTTTCCTGTCGCGCCGAATTGGACCAGCAACGAGGATCTCCTCGGATTTTACAGTCCCCTAGACGGCGGCCACTACCACCACACGCCGTTCAGCCGTTTTCTCCTTGAAGCGGGTCAGTCCTACCGCGCGGCCAAAGCCTCAGGCCACACGCCGAAGCCGTACCATCTGATTCTCGATGAGATGAACCTCGCCCGTGTGGAGTACTACTTCGCTCAGTTCCTGTCCAAGATGGAACTCCGGGCCCGGGGTCAGGAGACCGAAATCACTCTCAGCCCGGATCTGAGCGCTCTTCTGGGGCCCAACGTGTTTGTGATCGGCACCGTAAACGTCGATGAGACCACGCACGACTTCGCCGACAAGATCTACGACCGCGCGCAGCTGATAGAGCTGCCTGTTACACGGGAAGCGCTCGGCACCCACCTGTGGGAGCACGCCCAAAGCGCCCTGCTGCTCGGCATCTGGGACGTCATTCATCCGGTCGCGCCGTTTGCCTTCCGGGTGATGGATGAGATCATCGACTACCAGCGGGCCGCCGCTGACCTTGAGGTCGACGCCCTGGAAGCTCTGGATGACGCCGTGCTTCAGAAGGTGCTGCCAAAACTCCGCGGCACAGACCTGCGGATGCTCAGTGCCCTGGAGGCGTTTGTCAAACTTGCGGAAGGCCCATTGCCACTGAGCCACGCCAAGGCCGTTCGGATGCGCGACCTGGGAGCGCAACATGGCATTGTCAGTTTCCACTGAGATGACGGAACACGGCCACCAGCTGTCACTCACTTGGTTCAAAACCAGTGGAGCTCCTCTTCCCGAACCTCGAGAGTGGGAGGCTGCCTACCTGACGCTTGATTTGCCCCTCGGTGCCTGGGAGGACATCACCGTCACTCGCAATGGTGCGGCCCTGCCCGTCACGTTGCGTCATCTTGGTGGCCAGATCCGGGTCACCGTGGAGTGGCCCATGTCCGGCCCAGGTCTCTACCTGCTTACCATCAGGAGTGCCACAGCCACCACTTCCCTGACTCTTACCGTGGAGTCACGCAAACTGCCTCTTGGCGGACATGACGCCATGCTCGAAGACCTGCATGTGCACCTCCCGGCCGATGTCGCGCTCAGTGTGAAGCGGGCAGGGGGACTAGCGGGTGTGAGCGTATCAACCATCAAGCGGGCCACGCCTGAGCAGGAACTCGCGCGCCTGAGACGGGCGGTCAACGGCACAGCCACACGCCCAGGACTGGCAGCCCTCCTGCCCCTGGTCGCTCACCGTCCCCATGAGGTGTTGCAGGCGTATGCCGTGTCTGTGAGAAGCGAGCTGGTCAAGCGCCCGCGTCCAGCCGCGCTGGTGCAGGCCCTTGCCCGAGCCCCAAACCTCTCTGGCCGGGGGCGCGCGACCCACCTTCCTGATGAGCGTGTCCGCCCAAACGTTGATGTCTACGAAAATCGCCTGATCCGCACCTGCGTGCAGGTGGTTGGGCAGCGGCTCCGCGTCCTGCGTCACCTTGCCGTCCGAAATCCTGCTCTCCTCGCCCCGGTTGAAGCACTAACCAGTGACGTCAATGCAGGCTTTCGCCAAGCGCCTTTCCTCCGGGAAGTGCGTGACCTTTCCGGCCCGCCGACACGGCTCACCATGGTGCTCCTCAAACGGCCTGAGTACCGCGCTGCCCTCGAAACCCTGCTGGAACTCCAGCGGTCCCTGCATGTCACGCTCGACGACCCGCGTCTGCTCGAACCCCTGCAAAATACCCCTGCGCTCTATCAGATGTGGTGCACCCTGCACGTGATCCGTGCTCTGACGGACGCCTGCACGGCTGCCGGATTTATCCTGACTGAGGAGCGACTCTCCGTCTCCTACCCGGGCACCCTGCTGCTGCGGGTTCTGCCGGACGGACAGCCGCTGCTCAAGTTTGAGCATGCTGGAGACGGTCGTCGGGTCGTGCTCACGTCAGAAAAAACATTTGCAGCCACAGGCAAAGAGTGGCACTCCATAAGTTTTCAGCAGCGGCCCGATCTCGTCATCGAGTTGAGCCAGCCTGGTGCCGCGTCCGAATTGTGGGTGCTCGATCCGAAATACAAACTTGAGAGTGAGGGCAGTCTCGCCGGTTCGGATGATGACACGCCCCGAGGTCAGCCGAAGAAGGCAGACATCGATAAGATGCATGCCTACCGGGATGCCATTCGGGGCCCAGAAGACCAACGCGCTGTGCGCCTCGCTGGCATTTTGTACCCTGGATCTGATCAAGTCTATGGCCCAGGCATTTGTGCGATCTCTGCCCGCCCACCTTATTCTGGGAGCTTGCACGAACGACTGCAGGCACTCTTCGTGCAACTGCTCGGCGCTCCAAGGCTGAGCAGTTGCCACCAATCCGCGTTTGATTCCCGTGGGGTTTGATCGTAACGGGCTGCTGCACAATCATCAATCTGGCAACCCAGATGGGTGGATGTGCTGGCACGTTTAAGGAAATGTCCCGGTGGGGCCGCAGATCGCGTACTTCCAACAAGCCCCCGGTGTGCTGGTAAGTTCTGGCACCGGCAGTGTGCTGCAGACCATGCAGTTGATGGTCATTTCAGTTCCCCGTTCATTTTTTGCCTTCAGGAAGTTTCGTCATATCGTGCCCAAGCTTCATGAAGCCTCAGAAAAATGTCAGATTGCTGAAATGAGGCAAATGAGATTCTCTTGTTCCATTATGATAAATGTAATGCTGAGCTTAAGAGATCCTTTTAGATTTCAACTAATGTTAAAAAAACCACGAAGGCCAAACTTGATGATCAAAGGAGCGGTCTTAACACTGGGTTTGCTGGGCAACACCTCTGGGCAAGTGATCCCAGAACCCCCGCGTCAAGTGCTTCTAGCACAGTCGACAGCTCCAGCCAATCCAGATGCTGGCAAGAGATCCAACCAGGGCAAATCCGAACTCAGCCGCACGAGTTTGCAGCCCAGCACACAACAACTCATAGCGGCAGTCAAAGGTGCTGTGGAGGCAGCAGGTGGTGACCTTGAGCGCAACAACGTCCATCTGGTATTGGCTTTCAGTACGGGCCATTACAAAAGCGATCCATTGGGTGCCCAGGCTGCGCGCGAGTTGGCCACACAGCTGGTTCAGGGATTAACGGTTTCCGGTGATCAGGTCACGTCCCGCGCCTGGGAAATGACCTTATGGCCCTACCGCAATTCCGAAGGTCTGAGCTTGCGGGTCGGCACAGACAAAGAGGCGGATCAGGAGCGAATTCGGGCTCTGTGGCCCACCACACCAGCTGTCGGCAGCATTGGGGGACACGATACTGAGCAGGCGGTCACTGAACTGGCCACAGAATTTGCCCAGGACGCAGGTGCGGTGCTGGTTCTCCTGACCAATACGGCGGCGAGCGTGGGTGCTCCAGGTGCGCGGTTATTGGGATCCAATGCGCCCAGCTATCAGGCCATGCTGGAACGTTGGACACGGATAGAAGGCACGCAGGACGGAGCCACTTTAAATGTGCCTTATGTGGTGACGAATCCTGCCGGCGATATCCAGGGCCAGTTGCAGGCCGTGGTCTTCGCTCCCAAAACCTTTACGACTGTTCCCCTCACCGGTGGGACGCGCACTGAACTGCTCGCTGCACGCACTGAGTCTGGTCGCCCACAAGCTGCCTCAGGTGGTTTTAACGCTGTCCCTCTGTTGATAGGACTGCTGCTGCTGGGCGGCGGATTTTTCTTATGGCGCAAATTGTCAGGCGGTGCAGGAGGTACTGGCGGAGGCGCGACCCTGCGCGTGGCCGATCAGACCTTTTCGGTATCTGGCCTGCCCAAAACAGGTGCATTTTGTGTGTTGGCCGGCCCTGGCTATATCAGTGAGGGAGATACTCCCGTCGTGCCCGTACAGGGATTTCCGCCTGAGCGTGTCGCCGAGCTGAGTCGGCAGGGCCGAGAGATCAAGGTGCGTGGCGTTCACGACGACTTGCGATTGAGCAGTGTGGCTGGCCGTGTGGTGGCCGGCGACTTTGCCCTGTTGACTTTGCGTGCCGAGCAACCAGACTGGCCCCTCGAATTTAACGGCGAGGTACGTGGTCCCAGTGGCGTCCCGCGTGACATCACCCGTACCGTTTCCGTGAGCCTGACCCAAGGAGAAGTGTAATGATTGCGATCAATAATATTTTGAGCCAGATTTGGCCCCTTTATAGCCAAACCAATTTTTATGTCACCGTAGCCATCACCTTGTTGATCTGGTACGTCGTAGCCCTCGGATTTGCTCACTTGACCTTTGGGGCAGGCCGTAAGACACCTGTGGCCTGCGCCCGTCAGGGCATGTGGCTGTCTTTGCTGATCATGGGATTGGCGCTGGCTGCCAGCGTTTACTTCCTCTTTCAACCGCTCAACCTGATCTATATGTCGGCCATCACAGTTACGTTCCTGCTGCTTGCGGTCGTGCTATCACTCATTTTTTCACGCATGGGCAAGGAGTAAAGCATGGCTACAGATATGCGGGTTTTCAAAACGTTAGTCATTGGCATGGGCAGCACCGGTACCGAGATTCTGGAGGCCCTAGCCGAGCGCATCGACTGGGAAGTGGGCGGACTTGAGCGGGCACCCTGGCTGGAATTCCTGGCCATCGAAACCGATGTTGCCAAGCAGAACCGGTTTAACGGCACCGATGACTTTAAGACGCTGAGCATTCCAGCTTCAGTGTGGCGCGACATGAAAAGGCAGCCTGAGCTGTATGACTCCAGCATTGCGCTCACTTCCTGGGCCGACATAGAAACGCTGGAGCAGTTGCCTGCCGCTAGCATCGAATCAGGGGCGGGCCACATCCGCATGGTAGGGCGCTTGGCCCTTCTGTACCCACCCAATTACAGCGAGATCAAAAACGCTATTTCTCAGCGTCTGGCCCGGTTGCGGAATCTGACAGAGGCTCAGGCCAAGACTGCGCTCAACGCCAACAATGCTGGCTTAGAGATGAATGTGCAGTTTGCTGTGAACGCTTCCAGCGACCAAACGGGTGTGCGCGTGATCGTGGTGGGTACCCTCTGCGGCGGCACCTGTAGCGGGACGGTCAGCGATATCGGCATCTTGCTCAGAACCATTTTGGATGACGAGGAAAAAACCATCGGGATGTTCACGCTGCCTCATCCCAGCATGAGCATTGCTCAAAAGCCCGATGCGGAGATCTGGAAGACCAATGCCTATCACGCCATGGCCGAGCTGAACCAGTACCATATTCACACCGACAAAGAGCGTTACCGCACCGTCAAGTTTGCCGATAAAGCGCCCGGCGTACCGGTGTTGCCTAGCGACGCCATGCCCTACGACCTGGTGTATCTGCTACGCCCGAACAGCACCGAGAATGCGGATCTGGCGCGGCTTACACAGGCCATTGCCGACCGCATGTTCCTCAATGTGTTCGTACCCGAAACTGACCCGATGGCCTACATGGTCAACGCGGGGCCAGTGACAGTACAAAAGGGCCGCGCCTTTGCCTTCTCGACGTTTGGGTTGGCGACCATCGAATACCCGATGCGCCGAATTCTGGAAGCCCTGAAATACCGCACGCTCGTGCATGCCGTCGACCGCTGGAAAGACCGCAAGTTTGAGGGCAACCTCGAAGATAACCTAGATGTGTTGGGGCTAACCATTCCAGCCCTGACCGAAACCTTGCTGCTGGATGAGGGCGGCGCGTCGGTGCGGGCAAACCTGGATGCCAAGAAGGGCGAAATCATGCGGGCGGCCCGCGCTGGCAAGCCAGAGGCCGCGCGGAAAGCTCTCGAAGATTTGCGGGGCGCCTTTGGCAAGGAGCGAGGCGAAAACATGCGCGGCTTGGTGTCCAGCACGGTGCAGGGCAACCGCCGCCGCGCTGCTGATAGCGTGCTGAGCGCCGTACAGGGCTTGATGACCAGCCGCCTGCTGGATTACGAGCAGGGGCCAAATGTCCTTTTGGAAATCATGCAGGCGGCCCAACCCCGATTGGGTGAACTGCGAGGCTGGGAGCCCGGCGAAGGCAAAACCAGTGCGGCCAACGGCGTGCTCGACGATATGGAAGCGATCCGCACCAATACCTTGCTGGGCATGTTCTTCCTCAAAGACAAGGCCGCCAAGCAGAAGCTGCCTGCTCTCAGCCGGGCCCTAGACGACGAAATCAAGGCGCGGGTGAACCAGAAGATCAAGGAGGTGCTGCGCGACACAGGCAGCGGCACCAAGGCCGAGGCAGGCACCTTGACCCTGATCGAGGAGGACGTGCAGAAGGTCGCCAAACGCCTGACTGCCCTCCGCAAGAGGTTGACCAACCAGACCGATCGCTGGCGTGAAAAACGTGCCCGCCTTGAAAACGATACCCCCGACGTCAACGGCCTGTCGTTGTTCGAACCTTCTCCGAACGGCACGGTCGACAAGGAAGAGGAACTGGCGACCAACGACCGGGCCAAGGAAGCGCACGCTGCCCGCCTGGTCAGCTCATGGGAAGCCCTGACGCGCGGCGTTTTGCCGGGAGTCAATGATCCTGATTGGCTCTTGGGGCCTTGGGCCGTCGGCCAGGATAACTTTGAGCGCTCACAGCTCAACGCGCTGGAACAGATGGCAGTTGAACCCTTTGAGCAGACGCTGAGAAGCGGGGGCAAAGACGTGGTGACGCGGCTTTATGACCGCAAAAGCCCCAGCTTCGATCCCGACCGGCAGGCCATGGGCGCGGCCTCGAATGCCTCTCTGTTCCTGCACCTCAACGAGCCGCTGGGGCAGGTCGATCCCATGAGTCCGCTGCCGCGACGCAAGGTGCTGGTGGGCACACAACTGACCAGCGATTTCCGGCGGGCCATTCAGCCATGGATCAACAAGAATCCGGCCGCCAAAGAGGTCGAGGGCATTGATCCTTACCGCGTGGTGATGCTCGAAGAGTGGTACCGTTTTGCCCTGCGCGGAGCCGACGAGGTGCGCGAATTGTCGTTTGCTGCGCCCGCCCGCTTCAATACCTACTTCTCCCGCAAACGCAGCGACATCGACTGGACGCCCATTAACGACGCTGAAATTGACAAGCTGGAAGAAGCCGAACGGCTGGTGTTCCTGTCGGCCATGCACGGCGTGATGCAGCTGGACGGCGGACACTTGGTGATGGAGTGGCCGCATCAGGCGGGAGAACCTGCCGAATCCGAAAAACGCCGCCGCCGCCTGCCTGCGCGGTTCGGCAAGGCTGCCCGTAAGCTGGCCTTTGAGCCCAAAGACATGTTCGGCAAAAACCTGACCAACGCCGCGACCTTCATGAAAAGTGAAATGGACGCCCGCACCCGCGCCGTGATGGCGCGTGGAGACACGCCTCAATTGGGCCGCCAAAATTACGTCAAATGGTTGATTGAGCAGCTTCATACTGGCAGCACCCGTGCTGTGTCCGACTGGAATGACAAGACTGCGGAGACAGCCTTGCTGCGCCACCTGACAGGCAGTGAAGAACTCCGTCAGGCTCTGCTGGAAACTTTCCCCCCCGATGAGAACTTGATTCGCAGCCTCTATAAGACGCAGGGCGACCGCCTGCCCAAAAACCTGATCGCCAAGCACGACGGCTACTACTGCCGGGAGTGCGGCGGTCTGGTGGGGGTCAATGAAGACGACGTCGTGAAAAATGGCTTGCGGTGCAGCTTCCACCCCGATGCTGAAAAACATCCCTTCGGCATGGCATATAGCCCATTCCCAGGAGCCTGAGCCGTGCAGGAACTTGTTTCTTCCTTGTTTCAGCTGCGGCCTGAAGGTTGGTTGACGCTGTTAGGACTGATGCTGCCATTGACGGTTTATTTCATCGTCAATCTGTTGGGGGCGGCTGGCGAACGCCGTCAGGAGCGAGTGCGGCTGCGCTTGGTCCGCGAGCGGATCGCTGTGGCGCTCGATACCGAAGACGCTCCGGAATCGGATGAGATGGCCGAAGACGCGCTGAATGCCGTGCGGGATTTCCCGGCCAGCAGCGCCATTCGGCGGGCAGTGGTGGCAGTGGGCCGCGCCAGAACTCTCGCGACCCCGGATCTACAGGCAGCCACGAATGCGGTGGTGACCGCCAGCGAATCACGTCTGTCGATTATTCGCAACATTCCTAACCTACTGATGCTGGCTGGACTGCTGGGGACCGTACTGGGGCTGGCTGGATCCATCGGCTCACTGGTGGACCCCATTCGCAATGCCGCGCAGGCCACTGAACCCGGCGAACTTGCCCGGGCGCTGGGCAACACGATGGAAGTGATGCAGGGCGCGTTCGGAGCCAGTTTGTGGGGCATCCTGCTGAGCCTCATTACGGGCATCGTGTATGCGTTGGCGGCCAAACAGCACGAGGCGTTTCAGGATGAACTGGCCGCCTTCGTGCATGCTGAACTGGTGCCTGCTGTGTTTCCACGTGCCATTACCTCTCAGATGGAGCGTATGGCGAGGTATCTGCGCGATGCGGGCAGCACCTTTCAAGACATTCACACCCGCCTGCAAGAAGTGGCTGGACAACTGGAAAACGTGTTGGGCCGCGCCGGGGAAACCTTGGGGCAGAGCCTGGAGCAGTTGTCAGGCACCAGTGCTCAGATCGAAAAAGTGTTTGGCAGTATGGACCAATCGGTGCAGCAGTTGACGCAGGGATTAAACCAGGGCGTCAGCGATCTGGTTCAGGCGCAAGAAGGAGCCGCCGCTTCACTGCGCTCCACGAGCCGCGAAATGGAGCATAACCTGACCAAACAGGCTAAGGCCATTACCGATCTACAAGAGAGCGTGGGCAGCAATACCCTGACCCTGATGGAACGGGTAGAGGGCGTGAGCGACGCGCTGGGACGGGCGGGCGGCAAATTCGAGCAGGCTGGGGAAACCATTCGGATTGAACAGAGCAATTACGCTGCCCGCCTTGACCGTAACTTTGAAATCCTGACCCGAACCTTGGCTTCTGGGGGTTCAGTGGGGCGCACGGAGAGCGCGTCGCCTCCGGTGGCCAGCGACTGATGGGACAGGCCATGTTGCCGGGAAGGCGTGAATCTTGATTCGCTCGCGCCTTCAGCCGGATACCAATCCCTACATTGCCTTCAGCGACCTGACGCTGAATCTGGTGTTCGTGCTGATCTTCTTTGTGGGCGGCATTTTGGCAGTGGGGCAAGCGGGCTGGGAACAAGTGCGCTACCGCAAGGCGCAGGATGTGGTGGCTCAGGCGGTACGCGACGCCCGCTTACCTGCCCGCCCACTGCTGCTGCTGCCCGGTCAGCGCAACGATCCGCCTGGTGCACAGCGCTGGGTCGTATTTGCGACCCAAACAATGTTTGTGGGCGATACGGCAGCGCTTACTCCCACAGGACAGGCGGCGCTCGTGGCCTTTGCCCGCGTCTTGCGGGAGCAGGACCAACACTGGAAACGCATCCGAATCGAGGGCCATACCCAGACCTCACGCCCCAACACTCCCGAACGTTGGGGGCTGTCTGCAGGCCGGGCCAGTGCTGTAGCTGAAGCCTTTTATCTGAGCGGCGGCATCACGCCCAACCGCTTGGCGGTCGCTGCACGCGGCGGCCAAACGTCCTATGACGGCCAAAAATTTGATCCTCGCAACGAACGGGTGGAAATTGTGGTCGAGTACGCACAGAAGACCGACTGATATGCCGCGGGAACAGACCATCCCACAAACACCGATTCAAGAGGCACTGAACGAGCAGACCTCCGAAGCCCGACTGTTCGAGTTGGCTTGTGGCATGGATGCTGAAGTGCGGCGGGTGGCTCAGGGCAATTCTGCCCTGGCTGCACCCTTCCGCAAAGTGCTGCAATTGGCCGAACAGAGCCCCACCGAGCTGACGCCCGTGCAACTGGATTGGCTGGCGGGGAAAGGAGCTTTTGGACGGCAAGTTGCAGCCAACCATCCAGCGACTACTGCAGCAACCCTGAACCGCATGATGCAGGAAGGCTATACCCGCTTATTGCTGGCAGGTGCCAGAGGACGCAGCGTGGCGACGCTGGTGGCCGCTGCCCAAACCGATCTAGCCGCACTCCATTACCTTCAAACTGATCGAAGTGTGCCGCTGCTGTTGAGAACAGCGGCCAAACGGGTGTCGGTGTTGCCCAGTGCAGCAGTTCCCACCGACTCAGCTGATGCGTCTCTGAATACCGACGCAGACTTGCTGGCTCAGGTGCGGGCTAAATTGTTAGACCGCCACACGCCCCCAGTGTTGACCGTCGAGGAAGCTAAGTTGTTAACCGCCAATGCGAGGCTTCAACGCCTGGCCGCCCGGCACCCCCTTTTGAGCGTGCCCCAATTGCTGTGGCTGGACCGTACCCATCCTTACGGGCATGCCCGCGAGACCTTACTGCGGCAGTTGGAACGCAATGCACTGGAAGAAGACACATTTACAGAGATAGCTGCTGATAGTGACGCTGAATTGCGGGCGGCAGTGGCGCGGAATCCAGCGTTGCCTGACCTGCTGCGGGCGCAGCTGAGAGAGGATCAGGATTCCTGGGTCCGGGGCGCAGTCGCTGAGAACCCCAATGCCACCCCCGAAGACCTGACGCGCCTAGCCCTTGATGAAGGGCAAGCCGTAGTGTTGGAGCACGTGGCGCGGCATCCACACACCCCAGACGCTGTGCTGCTGAGGCTGGTGCAGGGGGCTGATCCAGCAGTGCATCTGGAGGTCGCCCGCAATCCCAGTACGCCGCCTGAAGCGCTGGCATTGCTGGCCAGTTCCCACCGTTACGCCACACGGGAAGCCGTAGCCGCCCATCCGTTGACGCCGCCCGAAACGGTCGTGGCCCTCACTGCAGATCCACATGACCGAGTGGCTTTGGTGGCGCGGCTGCGTGTAGGGCACGGCAACGAAGACACCTTGAACGAGGCGCTCGCCACACGGCGGCGCAATGTCAAGCTGGCCATCAGTGCCCGGACCAAGTTGCCTGAAGGTGTGTTGGTTCGGCTGTCTCAGGACCGCTCGCCGCAGGTGCGTGCACAGGCCGGACTCCACCCTGACCTGACCGAATTGTTGCGGGGCCGCCTGCTGGACGATCCTGACCTGAGCGTCGCGCGGGTAACGCTGGCCACCGATACCACGGCCTCACCTGAAATGCTAGACGCCCTGCCCCGCCATGACGCCCGGATTCGCCGGGGCCTCAGCCGCAATCCGGCCTCTCCGGCAGATGTCCTCAACAGTCTCAGCGATGACGCCCTGCAGGAAGTTCGACTCTCGGTAGTGTTAAATGCCGCAGCCCCAGAGGGCGCGATCCGGCGGCGTTTGCCTGAACAACCGCTGCGCCCTGTCATTCGGCAGCATCCTCTCTATGAGCGGGTGCGCGATGAGTTGCAGCAGCGGGAATACGAAGAGGCTGCCGCGCCAACTGCTTCGGCAGAAGCTCTGTCCGTATTGGCCCAGAGTGACTCCGCCAAGGTCCGCAGGCAGGTCGTGCGGCATCCCAACACGGATGAAGCGACCCTGACCCTCTTGACCCAGGACCCATCAGAAGAGATCAGGCGCACCCTCGCCAGCCGTCCGGAGTTGCCTGCCCGACTGCAGCGACTGTTGTGCATTGACAGCAGCCTGGTAGTCCGCACTCTCCTGGTCCGGCGGGAAGACCTGGACGTTCAGGCCATGGTGGACCTTGCCAGTCGGCCCAACGAAGAACTGAGTCTGTTGCTCTCGCTGACGCGCCACCCACAGATCACGGCTGAGGTGCTGGCCCGCTTGGCGCAGCATGCGGATGCCGATATTCGGGAAGTCGTTGCACGTCACGTCCGCTTGCCCACCACTTTGCAAGTACGCTTGGCATCTGATCCACAAGACCGGGTGGCCGATGCGGTCTTTCACAATCCATCCTGCACCTCCGAAGCCCTAGAAGTGTTGGCCGTGCAACCCCGCCGCCGGCTGCAAGTGGCCAAACACCCCGCCGCTTCTGCGTCAGTGCTGGAGCGATTGGCCTTTGATGCCCGCTATGCCCGCTTCTTGAGAGTGCGCCGCGTTGTGTCGCGGTTGCCCGCACGTGCGCGCGAGTTGCCGCCCCTCCAACGTTGGCACGAGTGGTCGGCGCGGCAGCATTCTCAACGGGCTTTCCGGGACCTCAATTTGTTGATTGCCGTGATTCAGCACCCTGCTGCAACTGACCAAGCCGTGCGCTGGGCCATGCGCTTGGAGCATCCGGGTATCCGAGCAGCGCGGCAAGAACGGCGGCTGCGGCAACAAGAATCCATGACCAATCAGACCGAATCTCAAGGCAACCTGCCCGACAGATCAACTTCAGAGAATGGCACAGGAGAAAATGTATGAGTCAAGGTTCACATCCCCTCCCGCCCAAAACCGTCATTGGCGACGGGTACGTGGTGGGCGCGTGCCTGCACTCGGCGGCGCACGGCGGCCTTTACCGTGCCCAGTCCAGATGGGGCGGAAGCGTGATCTTGACGGTGTCAACGCCCCTTCATCCCAGCACGCCCACTGGGGCAAAGGCGCGGCAAGTGTTTGTGCGCCAGGCCCGCTTGCTGATGCAAGTGCAGCACCTCGCTGTAGCCGCTGTCGTTGATCTGATCGACACGCCTGAACAGGTCACAGTGGTTCAGGAAGATCGGTTGAAGCAAACCCTAGCCGAGCGATTGACCCGGTTGGGAGCCGTTCCCGCCGAACATCAGGAGGTGCTGTGCCGCGCCCTCCTGGGAGGATTGGCCGCTGCACACGCACAGGCCCTCTTCCACGGACAGATCACGCCAGGTCACGTTTGGTTCGATGGACAGGGCCAACCAGTGCTGTCCGGCTTCGGTCTCTATTCAACAGACTCAACCGTACTGCCCGCAACCTTGCCTGATCCTCGCTACGCTGCTCCTGAGCTGTTGTCAGGCGGGGCCATTACCCCACAAACTGACGTATACGGACTGGCCGCCACACTGCTCGAAGCAGTGACAGGGCGTGCGCCGCCGCCAAGTACTGCCCGGTTGCAAGGCGTGCCGCTGCCTCCCTTCGCCACCCAAGCTTCACCTGCAGTTCGGGCAGGCTTACTGCTGGCCCTGCACCCTCATCCGGCAGAGCGGGCCGTCGGTGTGCGCGAGGTGCTGGAAACCATGAACCGTGCCCCAGCCACTCCGGTAGAGGCGGTGGCAACACCTGAACCTGTAATTGCACCGCCTGTCGGAGCCTCCATCCTCTCCGCGGAATCTGCTCCCACGATTGCGCCTCCATCTGCCCCTCACCCAGCGGCAACGCCTGCCCCCTCTGCCCCGGCCAAGCGGCCTGTACCTTGGCTGACCCTCGGCATTGGAGCCGTGCTGGTGTTGGGACTTGGAGCCGTGGCGATCCAAGCACTGAGCCCCCCTGCTACCCAGTTGGCGCAGCAAGAGCAGGCCCAACCCCAGCCTGTACTGCTGGCTGATTCTGGCGAGAATGCTTCTGCGGTGACGGAGACTGCGTTGAACGACCCGGCGCCGGCCGAGGATGCGGCCGAACTGCTTTCTGTTCCTGCTGTGCCGTCTGAGCCTCCGGCCCCGACCGTGCTCAGAACGGATCTGGTGAGTGCTGCACTTCTGAACCTGAGGGCCGAACCGCTCTCTACAGCGCCTATCTTAGATACTCTGACGCGGGGACAACCCTTGGATGTCCTTGAAATTCAGGCCGAGTGGTTGCGGGTTGGGATAGAGGGGAAAGAGGGCTGGGTGAGTGCCAAACACACCCTGCCGCTCATGTCGCCAGAGGTCACGGCAGAGGCGTTGTTGGCTATAGCTGCGGGTGGAGACGTGACGTTGGATCGCGGAGCCTACCGGCTGGATGTGCCCTTGACGGTCACGCAAGAGCTGGTGCTGTCGGGTCAAGGGGAAACCGATACCTTGCTGCTGAGCGATGCCGCCACCGATACTCTCATTTTAGAAGAAGCAACGGTGACACTTTCGAATCTCAGCATTGTTCATGTGGGAAGCCGTCCTGCCCGCACGCTCTTGCAGGAGGGCGGCAGCCTGAATGCTTCCAACGTACTCTTGGGTGGTGCGGTGCGAGATGAGGAAGCCGGAGAATTTGGCAGTGGTCTCTGGGTACAGGCAGCAGGTCAGGCCACCCTCCGTGAAGTGACCTTCACAGGTAATGCTTACGGCCTCTATGTCAGTGGAACTGCTCAAATTGATGCGGAGCGTTCGGTCTTCAGTGGCAATAGTGAAGGCGGTGCCCTGTTTAAAGATTCAGCGGGTGGTGAAGTGCGGAGCAGTACGTTTGCAAGTAATGGCGCACACGGAGTTCATTTGTTTGGACAAACCGATGTGACCCTCACCAACAACCAGATTCAGACCAACAAGGGCAGGGGAGTGACCGTCTACGGTGACGCTGCACCCTCGCTTAACAACAACACCATCGAAGAAAACACCCTTCAAGGTATTGGTGTGCAGGGTAGTGCACAGCCCACTATGACGGACAACGTGGTTCAGGGGAACCGCCAGAGTGGAGTCGCTTACTTTGACAATGCTGGTGGAGAGGCCAGCGGCAACACCGTGCAGGCCAATACCAAAGGCGGGTTTTCTCTGACTGAATATGCCCAACCTACCTTGAGCCGCAACATCATTACGCGCAACCGTCAAAATGGCATCTCTTATGCCGACTTTACTTCGGGGGAGGCCAACAGCAACACCATCAGCAACAACGGTAACCCCGGCATTTCTGTGTGGGGCGATGCTCAGCCAATCCTGAATGGCAATACGGTCGAAGGCAACAAGCAAAGTGGTGTCGTGATCGCCGAGCGGTCTGCCGCCCAAGTTACGGGCAACACCATTACGGGCAATGCCCTTTATGGCCTGATCATTACTGGGTCAGCAGCGCCCCAAGTCAACGACAATGAGGTCAGTCAAAACGGTAGGGGCGGCATCTTTTATAAGCAAGATGCGACGGGCAGTGGTTCTGGCAACAGCTGTTCAGGCAACGGAGGCAGCGATTTCAGTGCCGAGCTCACGGCTGACAGTCCAGGGCCGCAGTATGAGGTGGATGACTGCTTGCTGTATTAGAGTCTTTTGGCGTCTAACTTCAGAGTAGGGCCGTCACTCTCTCGGAGCCTGTGAATCAGCTCGTCCCGGAGTGCCCCATGGACTGAGGCTGGGCAACCGCGCCTGCTCCAGAGTAAGCCGAATGCAACAGGATCAAGAGGTGGGGGCGCTGCTCAGGTAGGACCGAGGGTTGAGGAATTCGAAGGGACGGAGGCCTCGGCCCAGCGGCGCAGGCCTTCCGCCAGCATGAAGCGGGCACTGCTCCGGTGAACGGCCTGACAGTTACTTTCGCAGGGCAGCGGGCAACTCTGGACGAGTTGACCCGTGTCACTACAAAGGGAGGAAGTGTACAGGTTGGAGCTCTTCAGTGGCGGACGGGTGTCGGTTGAACGGATCATAGGGACCTTTTGGGAGCGCCGGACAGCCGAAGCTGCCCGGGGAGATGGCAAAAGAGTGATGACTGAGCAGAGTCCCAGAGTGCTGGGACAACTTGCGTGCAGTTACGCGCCGAACGTTGGCGCCGCATGGACCCCCAGACCACGCTGGAGCATCTCGCGGGCGGCGTTGGCGTGGGCGTCGAGGCTGGTCTGGCACGAGACTGTGAGGCACACAAACCGATCGCCCTTGCGGCTGCAGCGGCTCCGAGCGCCGCACACACTGCAGGTCTGACTGCTCCAGGCGGCCCCAGGGCGATGAAAAGGAAGCCGCACTGCGTTGGCGTACTGCGGCAGCCAGGAAAAATGGTAGTCATGAACTGCGTGGCGCCGTCCGCCGTGAATGAATCCTGCAGACATGCCCCGGTGCGTCAATTTTTCGGCAAAAACCGCGCTGGCCTCGTGCAGGAGGACCCCCAGCACCCGGTCGAGGTCGGCCCGGCCACTGGCATACATCAGCTGGTTGTACAGTGCCCGGGCCGCTGGAGACAGGCTCTCCTGCCGCAGGAAAGGCAGAGCCACCAGGGTAAAGAAATAGTCCTGTTGTCCGTCGGACAGCACCGTGACTGGGCGCAGCCCGAGATCAAGGCCGAAGGGCCGGCGGGCCGGATTGGGCGTGCGGGGCTGCGCGGTGGTCCGGAAGCTCAAGCTGATGAACCAGTCACCCGCAGCGTTTTTGAACAGGAACACCTCCTGAGGCAGCCAATGCGACTGAAGGGTGCGGGGCAGGGTGACCAGACTAGGCGTGGAATTTGGACGGCGTTCCTGACGGACCATCATCTCGAGTTCGTGCTGAAACCACCGCTCTGAGATCTGACCTCTGCGCAGGCGCCCATACAGCGCCTGGAGACCGGGATGCTGGGCGAACGCCGGCGCTCCTCGCACCATGGCACGATAGGCTGTAGTGGGGAGACGGCTCAGGCGGGCGTTAACCAGTTCGTTGCCGATGCGAACGGCCTCATCATGCAAGACCTGCAAGGTGGTGTTGGGGCTCACGGCGTAGGTGACTGCAGCGTTAACCCCTTTCAGAGCATCATCTGCCTCGCAGTCGGGGCGCGGCTGGACGATGAGCGATCCAGAGCGGACCAGGCGCTCGCAGCTGTCATAGCTGGCGCGGTCGATTTGCATGGTGTGGCGGTCGGGTTGGTTGCGTCTGGACATGTGGGCTCCTAGGTGGGATGTGAGTGGTGTAGGTAAACCAGCAACGCTGCTGGTGAATTCAAATGCCGCCCCGAAAGGGGCGGTCATCACGGGCTTAAGGGCGTCTGCGAACGGAGAATGAGGACACAAGCCAAGTCTGAAGTCGCGTGAGGAGAGTAGTCTTGGGTTGGCCCACAAGGAGGAGGTGGGGACTGCACCTCAGGTGAATCACAGCCAGGGGTTGCAGTCCTGAACCGAGAGCCCCAGCGCTTCCAGAGCGGTTTGAAGATCGGCCACGATGCGAATCCAGGGAGGCAAATCCGGCAGGGTGCTCCGCGGGTGGGTAAAATCACGCGCGGTGACGATGATGGTGGTGCCTGCCACGGTCAGATCGTGCAGATGCTCCAACTGGTCGATGTCAAAGACCAGGGTGACCGCCTGACCTGTCAAGACGAGAATCAGCCGGTGACTCTCGAGTGGATGTAGTCCTCGGGCGTGGGTGAAGGCGGTCCAGCCAGCGGTGGAGTGAATGATGTGGATTGTGGGTTTTTCCGGATTGGAGAAGGGTTCGGGCTCTAGCAAGCTGCCTCCTAGAAGAAAAGTGACAACCCAAGGCTGTCCGAGGTGAACTGGGTGGGTTGCTTGGTGACGGGTGGTTCTCTGGGTTTTGGTGACATATCTATGGTTTCAGGGCCGCTTGCGGCCCAGTTTTCACGTTTTTATCGCTGCCTGTCCGTCGGTTGGAAATCTCGACCGTGAGACGGGGACTGTGGCCAGAAGCGTGGTTTTTGTGCTCGGCCGAAATACCGGTTGATCTGCTGTGCCGCAGCCCGATGCTCTTGAACTGTGACTGCTCAGCAGGGGGCCTGGACTGGGTGGAGCAGGTAGAGTAGGGACATCTCCGACGACGCCTGCCCGAACTGCAAAAAATTGGAAGCTCAGCTGGCCAAAGTGCTTGCTGAGTTACAGGAGATCAAAGCGCGTCTGGGGCTAAACAGCACAACCTCGCATCAACCTCCGAGCCAGGACAAGCCCTGGACGCCGAAGAGTGAGCGCCAGAAGACCGGCCGGTCTTCTGGCGCTCAACCGGGTCACCCAGGCAAAACGCTGAAGATAGTCGAGCACCCTGACGAGATCGTCACGCTTCCTGTCACCGGGCACTGTGGTTGTGGTCAAGCCTGGGACACGGTGATCGTCAGCGATGAACTGGCGCGGCAGGTTCTGGACCTGCCAGAGATTCGACTTCATGCCGTGGAGTACCGCGCCCAGGTCAAGGTGTGTCCGAGCTGTCATCACCGCGAGCAGGCTTCTTTTCCAACTCACGTTCCTGGTCAAGTGCAGTATGGCCCCCGCATCCATGGACTGGCGGTTTACCTCAACGCGGTGCACTTCGTTCCGCTCAAACGTACAGCAAACATTCTGAAGCCGTCTGTGGAGCAAAGCTCAGTGATGGCACCATTGCTCTCAACCTGAATGTGGCTGCTGGGCGTCTGGCTGCTTTTGAGACTGAACTCAAAGCTGCGCTCCTCAGCGAACCTGTCCTGCACGCGGATGAGACCGGCAGCAAGGTGAATGGGACGTTGGCGTGGATGCATGTGGTGAGCTGCAAGCAGCTCACGTTGTACGGGCATCACCAGCAGCGCGGGTACGCGGCTTTGAAGGACATGGACGTCCTTCCCCGGTTTAGGGGCACCTTGATGCATGACGCCTGGAGCATCTATTTCCAGCTTCCTGGACAACATGCCCTGTGCAACGCCCATCTTCTGAGGGAATGGCGGCACTTGGCAGAAGGGTATGGACAAACTTGGGCAGGGGAACTACGCCGCGCCATGCAACGCGTCTACCACGAGAACAAAGCAGGTACCCTGACCTTGGCGGGAAAAGCAGCGTTCCTGGCGCGGTTCGACGCGTTGGTACAAGCTGGGTTGGCATCCAACCCAGCAGCGGAACCCATCCCTGGACAGCGGGGTCGGGTGAAGCAGACCCGGGACGCAACCTGGCACTGCGGTGTCAGAGGCATCGCGAAGCAATTCTGCGCTTCCTTGACTATGAAGAGGTGCCGTTTGACAACAATCAAGCGGAGCGGGACATTCGGATGGCGTGCGTGAAACGCAAAGTCTCCGGTGGGTTTCGCTCAGTGAGAGGTGGCATGAATTTCTGCCGCATTCGTAGCTATACTTCCACGCTTCACAAGCAGGGGATGAATATCTGGCACGGCCTGGTCAGTATCTTTCGCAATGACGTCCTTATGCCTACCTTCGTGTGCTAAGTGGTCACAAAATTTACTGCACGGTACGAGTAATCTTCGAGTAATTTTAGTTTTTAGAAGTGACGCAGGAGTTGGTTATGAATAATAACGAATTGGTTGCAAATGTTAGGAGAGAAGCTTTAGCTGGGATTGAGACGCTGCAGCTCCTGAGAAATCTGGCAAGCGGTGAATATAGCCGTTCAAATCCTGTTATCTTTGCAGGAACGTTGTCGCAAGCTTTTAAAATACCTAACGCAGTTACAATGAAGCTAAGTGAATGGAATCAAGCTTTTGGCCCTCTGCACTTCTCGGAGAACGAAGTAGATGAACTGATTACGCCCTATATAGAGACTTATATTTCCTCTGTTACCGTTGATAAGTCTGTGTAATTAACAGCATGGTGCTCCCGGCTCCAGCCGGGAGCATTTGCAGTATTGTTGAGGGTGTAAGTTGGTTCCAAAGATTTTTCATCGCAGACAACACCCCATGAGAGCCGACTTCTGCTGACTACTTCCGACTTTTGACCCTAGAAAGCCAGCGTGAGTCGAAAAGCAGTAGTTATCTTAGCAACCATTGTGATTGTTGGAATTGGCATATTTACTTAATAAATTATTCTCGCCCTTAAAGTTGATTGACCAAGCATATCGTAACTGTCTGGAAAATCCGAGAGTAGTGGTCAAATGGAGAGAAAGAGATGGTCAGGTTTGGATTCACCCTATTGATGAATCGAATATCTACACACAATGTGGTTAAACGAAATCATTTTGAATTGTTGTTAGTAACCACTCATTACAAAACTTAACTTTGTAACGAGTGGTTACTTAACATCTATTAGTCGGTGTTAGTATAACACTTCTTAAGTATTAGTAATTTGCCGCTAATTTTTAGTGCTAGCCGTTTTTACCATAAAATCAAGTAGAAATTCCGGCGTTAGAGTCAATCCATCTTCTAGATCTTCTTCAAAAAAAGTATGAAATAATACGTCTATAGGCTTTGGGTGTCCTGTGATATACCCTAGTTCTACAGACATTTTATAAACTTCTTTATCTGATGCGTCCTTAAGAAAGGATGGATTCGAGAGATGTCTAATCAGCACGAGAGCTCTTTCCCTATCCATAGGACTCCAATCTATTACATTTCAAGAGCGAAAATAAAATTCCTGTACGCGAATTAGATGTAGTTTTCACAACTGCTTTTTTCAAGGTCGATAGGTTCAATATTCAGACCTTTATCGTAGTGATAGTTATATGTCAAAACCTCGTAGTGAAATTTTGGTGAAGCGATCAAAAGATTGTCGTAACTACTTAGCACAACAGGTCGTTGTGTGCTGAGCAGTTACCTTGAACTTAGCTATTCCCCTAGGTCGAAGTCAGATTGAGGGAGGGTGTTGGCCTGGGCGCGGGCCTCAGGTGACGCACTGAATTGCCCGCTCAGATCGCCAGTCAGCAGGCGGTGGGTGGCCAGGAGAGCCGGCTGCCCGCCGTCAAGGATGAAGCTCAGCGGTGGCTGGCCGTGAAAGGGTGGTCGCCGGTTCGGGCGATGGAACCACTTGCTGGCCGTCTGGTCGCTGTACAGCGTGAAGAGCGCGGCGACGATCTCGGCACTCAGGCGCAACCGGTCCTGCTGCGCCCATGAGAGGGAGGCAGGCAGCCTCCTACTGTGAGCACGCCGCAGCGCCGATACACTGAGACCCAGCAACCGGGCCTGCTGAGATGGGGTCAGGCCGAAGGCCACGAGCAGCGGAAGAAGGAGAGACAGGGTGGCCAGGGACAGGGGAGAGGCAGGAGGCTCATCAGACATAGGGGCTCCTGATAAAAGGTTCGAGGGCGTGCAGCACAGGTGAAAGGCGGAGGACTGCGGACTCCAGCCGAGGGTTCACGGCCTCTGGGAGCAATAACCTGTGGCCTGGAGTGCTCAGCCCGCGGCGCAGAGGTCACCGATAGTGGGATAGCTGGCAGTATCGATCTGTGTGGTGTGGCGGTCGGGCTGGTGACGTCGGGACATGGGGCTCTTGGAGAGAACGAGAACTGACAGCCTCCAGGCTGTTTGGAAGAGGGGAGTTGTTTGGCGGTGAGGTTGAGTGGTGGTGCACGCGGTTGTGGTAGTGACATGCCCTGGGTTTCCGGGCCGCTCCCGCGGCCCGGTGTTCACGTCTTTCTCACTGTGTTCCTGTCGGCCTGCGGATCTGTGCCCAGGCGGCGGCGTTCAGTTCAGACGTCCAGAGCAGCAGCGGGCGCAGCACGGCACACTTGTGGCCGGAACCTGATTCGGTCCAGAACGCTGCGAGACCCTCCCCGGTCAAGGGCACTTCGAACATGCCGCTGAGACTCAGGCTGTCACTTAAGCGCGCGCCGGCGGCCAGCGTGACGGCCAGTATGGCGTTGCTGATGGACTGAAGTTTCAGCGGAGCGTGGGGTCTGGCCAGCGCTTCGAGGCGGCTGATCGGCACGTCCATCACGTGACGCTCCTCCCCTACGAAGGAAAGGTCGGCGCCCAACTGGCTAGCTACGTGCTCAAGGCGCCAGGGAGTTCGAGGACTTTAGACCTGATGTGGATTTGGGTTATGCCTTTCTGCGCCGCAGCCTGCAGGTTGCCAGATCCTAGCCTGCGTCAACGTGCGATGACAGCGAGGGAGATGGGCCGAGAGGCCTACCCAACCAATAGAGAAAAACGAGGCCAAAGGCCTCTAAGTACGGCCCACCTCAGACCCCCCTATATATAAGGTGTAATTAGCGCGATTCGTCAGGACTTCGGTTTTAGATACCGCCGACCTCAGACCCCGGTGCGATTGAAACAACAGAGCTGCGCCAGCCTCGCTCGTCAGCAGCGTGAGGAGAACTTCAGACGTGGGTCCGCCCGGCCACCCTGCCACCTTCCGTTCCAAACTCGTGGGCCTCCGGTCCTGGTCCGGAGAGTAAGCCCCACAGAACGAACCGTCCGGCGCGAACGCTTGGTGGGAAAAGGAGAAGGCAGCCGAGGCCACCTTCCCCGTTCATACCTGCGCGCGGGGGCCTCCTCTTCCGGCGTGCGGTTGATGCTTCGGTGATCCTCCCCAAGTGCGGGTTCCCAGTGCAACCTTGGAGTCCAGTGCTTCTCATTCCCCTAGTGACGGAGGGTAGAGCAGACTGCATTGCCGCCTTCGGCAGCAGCCGCTGCTCTGGTGTGTTCAGTTCACCTGTGCGCTCCAGACCCGCAGGCTGTCACTTCCCGTGTGGGTGATCAGCATCAAGTGATCTCCGGTCTGCAGCTTCAAGCGCCGCAGCGCTCCGCGCAGGCCGGGTTGAAGCGGATTCCAAAAGCCCCGCGCGGGATCCGGCACAGTCAGGCTGGCGTACGCCGTGACCTGACAGCTGGCGTGAACGTCACTCAGGCGGTACAACTCAACGCGCGAGGCCTGACTACAGGCTTCAAGGATGATGCCCCCCGCTGTCCGCTCAGCAACCGGGATCAGCCCCAGCCTTCCAGCTCGCCCAAGTGTCACCCCCTCCTCCCACGCCCGGCGCAGCAGTTGCGCATCTGCCTGCCCGTTCGAACTGAAGGCCGTCTGCAAGTGGCGCTGCTCACCGGGAACGCTCCAGGCCAGCATCATGCGGTTGACCCGGACCGAATGACCCACGGGCGCGAGCCGAGATGCACCAGCCCTCACCGTCCGGACCATTAGCGACTTCTCCCGAGTCCGGGGACTCGGGAGTTGCGGAAGACCCAGCAGCTGCGCGTAGATGGAAGACATGCTCCCTCCTGTTCCGGGACGCGGGCCGCCAGGTTCCGGCCTGGAGACCCAACACAAAAAAAGGAAGACGGCCCGTGGCCGCCCTCTCGTCAACCCAGTCCCGCCGGAACGACCGCGTACTCCAGGTAGGTACTCCCGCCTTTCCACTGACTGTTGGCTTGCAGACTCGACGTGCTCAGAAAGGTCGCCGCTCCAGTGCGCTGCATCATTTTCCCGAGCGTCCCCAGCACCTGGGTGACCGAACCGGTATGCGCCTCGCCCGCTCCCGCCTCATCGGTCCACTGCCCATCCACGATAAACCGCGGAGGCTGACCCGCCTGCACCGTCACTGCCACATACCGGTGCGCACCCGCCAGCCGAATTGGACGCACGCTCCCCATGGTCTGCCGAAGCGGACTGCAGTCTGCCAGCGCCGGCCAGAGTCTCACCGTGCATGGCTGGCCCAGGACGTCTCCGAGTTCACCTGGGAAGCCTGCCTCCTGCAATGCGGCAACAGTCGATTCACCGAGCACCCGCCGAACGGCATCTATTCGCCCACTGAATTCCGCAGAGAGCCCGGACGCCTGGGTCTCGCGCCGTAACGATTTCAGAACTTCCATCGCCACCCAACTCGGGACGGTCACGGGAGCCAACTCCCCGAACGAGCGCTCCTGCCTCAGCACTTCATTCATCACGTCAATCGGATAGCGCCGCTGAGTCTGAGTGGTCATGCCCGTTTGTGCCACCGCCCGTGGGTCGCCCGACCCCGGGTGGTGGAAGGGAGCGCAACAAAAATGGAAGGCAGCCAAGGGGCCGCCTTCCAAAAGTTTTACCGCTGACCTTCCGCCATGTTCGCCAGTGCGAACGCCATCAGCAATCCACGCCTGGCAAGCAAGGAACTGAAACTCGAGGTGCTCACCTTCCGGCCACTCGCCGCCTACTCCGCCCGCTGAGCTTCGTCCTCTGCCGCCCGCCTGGCCTCCGCCTGATCACGCAACACCTTCCGGAAATCCACCCACGAACCCGCGCTGTCCTAAGTGTAAACCTACCACCGCTCCCGGTTCCACGAGCAGGGGATCAGGACACCCGACGTGCTTCCGAATTCCCGCAGGGCATTCACCGCTCCACTCACCTGGGCTTCGTCTCTTAGGTCACGCGCACAGATCCCCCGCAAACTCACGCCGCTCTCTGCCCGCACGCACGCCCGAGTGAGGACACAACACCTGCCCGTTCGCCTGCACGTCCCAACCCGTTGGCCCCATTGCCACTTGAAGATTCATGCGCTCCCCCGCGGCCGGACGTGGTCGACTGACCCGGCCCGGCCGAGAGAAGCTCCACCAGGCGTCAGGCGAAGACCAAGCACAGTCTCACCTCAACGTCACCGCACACAACATCGCAGCAAACCCAACGAGCGTCCCAGCGTTCACGCCCTTCCTGGGCTTGGGGTCTTCCTGCAGTCGAACCACCGACGGGCCCCAAACCCGTTCCCGTTCTTCAATGATCGTCATCCCGTCCACCCGAACCGCCACGTGATCCCGGTAGTCGTCATCACTCTGTCCTGTCACGACACCCCGGCTCGCACCGACACTCTGGACCAACGCCGCCCGCTCGACAACCTCGGCGTCTCTGAGGTCAGCCCGCTCGAACGACACCAGCGTCACCCCGTTCACCCGGACGGAGGGCGGCCGCTCGATTCTGAACCAACGCCCCACCTCGATGATCGACCGGGTCTCCGTGCCCAGAGGAAGGAGCAGCTTGATCTGGTCCACCGAGAGCAGAGGCGTCACCCCACGCACTGGACACAGCACCCGGCCGTTCGGCTGAACATCCCACCCCGCTGCGAAGAGTACCGCCGCCGCTTCCGCTGGCCCTAACGTTTTGCGTCTGGTCATGCCGTCGCGGGAGGTGAGGGCCTCCGGCCCCGCCGACCGGGGAGACCCCAGGCAAAAAAAGAGCGAGGCTTCACGCCTCACTCCCCGTCCGTCTCACTCTGGAGGCCCCGCGCCCAGAGGCATCGTTTCAGATCAGCCCGCTCGCCTGCGCTTCCAATCTTCCCTCCTGCGCACCTGCTCCGCGAGTTGGGAAGTGACGTCAGCCGAAGAGTCGCCCGTGGCCCCCGTCACGCCGTGACCTGTCGGCCGGTGCGAAGTGGCAGACCCCGCCGGCCGGTGAGCTCCTGCGCCGCTCACTCCCATACCTGATCCGCCCGCATCGCCTGAGGCACAGGTGGTGCGTGGCCTCGCCTCCGGACACTCGGCACGTCCACCATCCCAACGCCCTCCGGGACTCGGGCCAGCAGCCAGCACCCACCGCCGACCAGCGTCGGCCAGGCATCCACCCGCAGCATCACGCCCCACAGTGCGGGAACGAACGCGCCCGATCCGAGGCGCTCTCCGCCACTGGTGTGCACTGTCACCCGGGACGGCAACTGCCCGATCTGGTTCTCCGGAAGGAACAGATCCACGCGTCCGGCCCCTGGTCTCGCCCAACATCTCAAGCGCCACCCACCGTCGGGATGCGTCCACCCTAGCCCCAGTGCGACAGCGGGCGAGTTGTGCGTGCAGTCACGGTCGGTGAGTTGACGCCCAGTGGTGTTCAACCGTGCAGTCCAGGCTAACCGTGCGGGCGAGCGAGGGAGCGGCCATCCGCCAGAGGAGCCCTGTGATCTGATGCTGCGGTGCGTGCCGACAGGCCGCGCTGCAGGAGACGTTGAGCAGCAATGCAGGAGTTGCGGTGGCCGCGCAGCTGGCATGTCGTCCGCCTTGCCCTCTGCGTTGTCGCCCAAATGGCCCCCTGTGATCTGGTGTTGCGGTGCGTGCCGGCAGGCCGCACTGCAGCAAAAGTCGGCAGCAATTTCAGGCCAAAAACCCCAAAAACAACAAAATGGGGTGTTGCGCTGAGGTGCGCACCACCCCCCCAGGGCGAAAGGACACATGCTTTTTACGGGAAAAGGCGTTAAGACTGTGCTGGACGGAAGCGAAGGGCTGTTGATGAGAAAAGCTCGCTGCTTAGGACTGTAGGAAATCGGTAAAATCCTCATTTCCAGATGCGCACCAGTACATACCTCAAAATCTGTACTTATCACGATTATGAGAGAGGGTTTTCAGGCGGTTGGGAGGCGGTGGGGGTTGGTAGGCTGGATGAAATTCGGGCGTGCAGCCGTGGGGGTTGCCGCGAAACTGAGCAGAGGGTGGGCCGGGCTCATGTTGATCGCGGGGGCGGGTTCGGCTGCACTGCTCTGCCCAGTTGAGGTTGCCAAGGAATTTCTGTCGGGAGCTCGGTGCACTGCGGCACCAGGAAAAATATTCGTCTAGACACATTTTGAAGCCCCAAAAAATCAGTCTAGACAGCTTTAAAAAGGGGGTTCCGCTCGCCCCGCTGACCTGAAATCGCCGGCGCCCCCGACCTGACAGGCTCACCTCCGGAGGTCATGTCCACCCGCAGACCGTGGAAGCTTCACCGATTCTGCAGGCGGTCCTCGGATACAGTTCAGGTATGCCTTTGCCTTCGGCCTCTGGTGTGGTGAGCAGTCATGAGCAGGTGCTCGGACTCCTCGATCTGATTCACGGCGTGGTCTGGGAAACGGATCCGACGACCTGGCGCAACACCTTTGTGTCGGCCCAGCTCGGTTCGGTACTGGGGTACACCGCCGAGGAGTGGACCAGCATTCCGGAGTTTTGGGATGCGCATGTTCATCCCACCGACCTGCCGCGCGTGCGGGCAGAAACCGAAGAGCATCTCACGCGGGGACGCCCGTACGAAATCGAATACCGTTTTCAAACCGCCGACGGACGCTGGATCTGGCTGCGCGATTACATCACGCCGGTCATGGAAGACGGCCGCCTGATCAAGCTCGGCGGCGTGATGTTGGACGTCACGGAACAAAAAAAGAATGACGCTTCGCTGCGCGCCGCGCAGGACCGGTTCGCCAAAGTGTTCGCAGCCAGCCCAGTGGGGATCGTGTTGACTGGACTGCACAGTGGCCGGGTGATGGAGAGCAACGACGCGTTCCTCAAGATGCTCGGCGTGACCCGGGAGGCGTTGATCGGCAGTGACAATGCAACGCTCAACCCGTGGGTGAACCCGGCCGACCGCGCCGAGATGCTGCGCCAAATGCAGGATGGACCGCTGCGAGATTTCGAGACGCAGCACTATCACCTGCCGACCATGACGGCGCGTTCACTACTGGTTTCAGCCGAGACGCTGGACTTTGGCGGCGAAGAAGTCTTGCTGCTGATGGCCCAGGACATCACGGCGCGCAAGGAAGCGGAGGCGGCTCAGGCACTGAGCGAGAACCGCTTCAAGGCTTTGATCCAGCATTCCAGTGACATCGTGACCGTAGGCAACCGGGGCGGGTACGTGATCTACACCACGCCGTCGATGAACACCATTCTGGGCCATGCCCCTGAAGAACTGGTCGGCAAGTACATCATGGACTTCATGCATCCGGGCGATCACGCAGAAATTATGAGGGTCTATGCCGAGGTGGTGGAAGGCGGCGCGGGAACCATCCGCACCTGTACCAACCGCTTCCTTCACCAGGAGGGACACTACGTCTGGATGGAGTGGATCGCGAGCAACCGGGTAGCCGATCCGCATGTGCGCGGCGTGGTCATGAATGCCCGCGACGTGACTGAGCGTGTGACGTCAGACCAGGCACTTGAAGAAAGTCGCCGAACATTCGAGGCGCTGTTCGAGCATTCGCCCGACGCGATTTTGCTGGTGGACTTCGCGGGCGACATGCCGATCTTGCAGTGTAACGAGGTGGCCGCCCGCATGAACGGGTACACCCGCGAGGAGATGATCGGGCAGAGCACCTACGTCACGTTGCCGGACGGCGAAGAATTTTTGGGCAACCCGGAAGGCAATGAAGAGTTCCGTGCGTTGGTTCGGGCGGGCGGCAGTGTCCACATGGAGACGTTGCACAAACGCAAGGACGGCAGCGTGTTCCCGGTCGAAATCCATCTCACCCTGATGACCATCGGCGGGCGCGAGATGATGCTGAGCATCGAGCGGGACATCACCGAACGCAAGGCGGCCGAGGAAGCGCTGGCGTCCAGTCAAAGCCGGCTGCTCTCTTCAGAAAAGCTCGCGAGCCTGGGCCGCCTCACCGCGGGGCTGGCGCATGAGATCAACACGCCCCTGGCCTCGGTGATGAACGCCCTGCGCGAAGCCCGGGACTATGCACAGGAGTACCGCGACTCGGTGGACGTGCCGACCGTGACGCCGGACGACCACCGCGAGATTGCCACGGATCTGCTGCGTGTCATCTCGGAAGGGGAAGGGTCGGCGGCGCGCATCGGTGAGTTCATCCGCAACATGCGCAGCCACACCCGGGACACGGTGAGCGGAGTACAGGATTTTGACGGGGTCAAGTTGGCCGGTGACACCCTGGCGATGCTGGCCCATCAAGCCCGCAATGCGAAGATCGCCCTGTTCCTGGAGCAACCCAAAATTCCCGTGACCCTGCGCGGCGAGGCGGGCCGGTTCCGTCAGGTCGTGACCAATCTGGTGGTCAATGCCCTGCATGCCTGTGAGGAGCGCGGACGTCCGGGGAGCAGCGTGACCGTGTCGTTTGAAGCTGAGGACGGTCTGGTGTTGATGCGGGTCGCGGACACGGGCACAGGCATTCCAGCGGACGTGTTGCCCAAAATTTTTGATCCGATGTTCACGACCAAGGCGGTGGGCAAGGGCACCGGGTTGGGGCTGAGCATTATTTACGACATCGTCCAGGGCCACTTCAAAGGCCACATCGACGTGGAGACTGAGCAGGGGGTCGGCACGACGTTCGTGGTTCACTTCCCTGTCCCGGCTTTGACCTGAGCGGTGAGGCTACAGCCTTTTCTGGCAGGTGAGCTTTTAGGGTCAAGAAGAATATTCAGGGTGTGCTGACTCGTCTCGATGAACGGCGCACGCGTCTGGCTGTTCGGCAAAAATCTGTACCCGTCCGGTAGCCCAGTGAGAGAGCGCTGAACGGGGAACCTGCGGCTGTAGTGATTGGTCTGCCGATGCGGCACAACATGACAAGCGCAGGCGAAGCCCTCTGGCTTCGCCTGCGTGAAGTTCAGCGGTTCAGGTCGAGTGGTTCAGCCCAGCAGTTTGGCTCCGGACGCTGCGGCGGACTGCAGCACCGCGGTGGCCGCTGGCAGGTTCAGGACGTCAGCGATCTGCGCTTCAGCGAGCAGCTCGTGGGGAACGGGCGGGTCAAATTTATTGGGACCGGTAGGTTCGTCTTGAGTGCGGGCCGCTTCGAGCAGCCCCTCGCGCAGGGCGTCCTCCGAGGGAAGCTTCCGTAACAGGTCCATTACCTCAGCCGCGCCGAGTCCAAGCATCAGGCCAAATGGCGTGTCGTTCTCCGCGGCGCCCGGCGTGGACTGCCGGGCGAGCAGCAGGGTCATGATCGCCCGCAGGGTCTGGTGGGTCTGGGTTCCCTGCCACGGAAGGAGCAGCGTCTTACGCGCATTGACTGCGTGCAGCGCGTGGCTGAGCAGACCGGTGTTCCGTGCGAGCGTGCGCGCCGCAGCAAGTCGGGTGCGGGCGGCGGGTTGCAGGGAAGGGAAGTCGCTGTCGCTGCTCAGGACCTCGCGCATTTTCTGCACGACCCGGTCATGCCGCTCGCCGCCGGAGCCGTCCCAACTCGTTTTGGTTCGCTGGCGTTCCCAGCTGACGAAGACCTGCTGGCGCTTCTCGTCGAGTTCAGTCACGCGCCAGGTCTGACCGACCAGTGAGATGATCTGACCCGGAGCGGGCAGGCGCGTCAGCGTGCCGTGCCGATCTGGCTGAGCCCGGACATGACGGCGTACTCCGCTTAGTCGGGGAACACGGTAAAGAAATGCCAGTCATGAACCAGTTGCTCTCCAGCCAGACCCAGGCTGAGTCCGCCCTCGTCCGTGCGGCTGCCGTACTCTCCCAGTTGTAGCTGGCCAGTCATCCCGTCCCGGTGTGAACCCGGCATCATCGCCCATAAGACACGATCCACCCTCGGAGAAATCGGACAGCGACATCCGAGTCGTGGAAGAGCTGTGGTTCACAGGGCACGGCATCCATAACCAGTGGCGGAATCCACTGTGCACTCAAGGGTGGTAAGCCACTGCCTCACCCGCCGCATTTGTAAATTTGCTTAGAATGTCTGTTGGAAACGTCAGGACAACCGGTATGGGTCCGCTGTCATAGCAGTGTGTATGTCCATGTTCCAGTTCTCTCTCGCGGGTTGCTTCATCCACCTGTCTCAACGTTCAGACACCCACCCATGATCAAGTCGCTCGCATCTGCCTGCCACGGCAGCCCATCCGCACGACACTGTGCTGGCGGTTAGACTGAACTCAACCCCCTAGCCTTGTGGGAGCTGGACGACAACCGACAACCGCACAATTTCAGCACTTGAGCTCAATCCACCCACGATTTGGGCAGCGCTCATCAAACCGACCTCACAGGAGGGTCAAGAAGGCCCCTCGAAAGCCAGCAAGGGGCTGGCGGGTACCCCCCAAATCACCAGCCTAGAAATCATTTTCAGGTGGTCTGTGGCCAAGCTGGGCAGAGCTGCAGGTGGTGTCCGCCGATTCAGGTAGGCGGCGACTCGCCCGGTCTCCCTCGTTCTCGTGCCGGCATATGTGCGTTCTGAATGAAGCACCAGGACCGGATCTGCCGTGGTCAGCTCTATTGGCGGTGGAATATCCTGTACTGCAAGGGATCAAACGCCGAGCCAATGGAGCTCATCGCCACGCAGGTTGATCCTCTCGCGGCTCTACGCCAGCAGATCACTGTTGTCCTGAACCAGGGTCATGCGTCTGGCCGGATCAGGTATTGGCCCAGAATCTGAGCAGTGGTGCCTTCGTCCAAGTCACCCTTCCCCTGGGCGAGGCGCCCGAAGGCTTCGGCTGCCAATACCTCGACCGCAGCGCGCAGATCAGGCTGGTCCAGTTTCTGGCGCGCGTCGGCGTACGCTTCCTCCAAACTCCAGTCCAGATGTTGAGCCAGGGCAGTGGCGGTCGCCTCGTCTCCTTCCGTCCCCCCGCTGAACTGCACCTGCGGGATCTCCGGGTGAAACAACGCGCCCGCCAGCACCACAGCGAGCTTGATGCAAATCTCCTCCCGGGTGGAGGGCCAATCCCAGCGTTCCATCATGTAAGCCCGCCCGGCATGCTCCTCATTGGTCAGGTCCGTCGGAAACCACAGGCGGATTCCCCAGACTTCCTCTTCAGAAGTCAGGGCGTAACTGGCCGCCGCGTGGCCGGCCTCGTGAAACGCGACCTGCAAGTGCAGCAGGTCCTGTTGCACCTGCGCGATCTGAGCTGGCCAGAGCTGAGGATCGAACACTCCAGCAAGGTGAGCGTGCAAGCTCGTGGATCCCGGGTGCTGCGCGAACAGGGGATGTTGAGACAGCCAGCCGCTCAGGGCCTGGGCTAAGGTGGTGAGCCAGGCAGGTGGGACAGGCAAGGTGGAGCGCACAAATTTATTTTACCTAGGGCTATTCAGGTCAGATGACGAGATACAACGGGTTCTCTTGGTGAAACGGCTCCAGAACCCTTGACTGAATTTGAAAGGCATGGACGTCTCCACCCGGTTGCCGCCCACCCTCTGGGCTTGCCAGTTGGGCTGTCCATTCAGTTTCCCTCCGTACAGGACACTCCGAGGAATTGACCTTCCCGGGGAAGGGAGGTGTGTTCAGGAGCTGAAGGTGGATCCAGAAGGCATGCCTGACGCCCGCCTTGAATGGGTACAACCCATCTGAGCCCAGCCGGAGCCGGACGCTTGAGCAGCGCAATGCCGATCCCTCCTGCATCGGCAGTTTGGCGGACGCTTTCTCAACGTGTGCCCGTCAACATGGTGTATGCCTCTTCAGATCGCCCCCTACCTCGAACAGCGCGGACGTTGGCCTGCCCAGGGACGCCATATCCTGGCACAGCACGACGACGACCTCGTGGTGGTCTACCAGGCTTACCGGCCCTCTATTGGCCACTACGCCGCGCAGCACGGACACTTTGGTGGGGAGTACAGTTTCAGCCGCATGAGCTGGATCAAACCCAACTTCTTGTGGATGATGTACCGCTCTGGCTGGGGCACCAAGCCCGATCAGGAGGTCACGCTCGCGCTCCACCTCCGCCGCGACGGCTTCGAGACGCTGCTCGCACAGGCGGTGCCCTCGTCGTACTCCCCAGAACACTACGTGAGCATCGCCGCCTGGAAAGAAGCGCTGCAGGCTTCCGATGTCCGCCTTCAGTGGGACCCAGACCATGACCCTGCCGGACAGCGCGTTGCCAGGCGTGCCGTGCAGCTCGGCCTGCGGGGTCACACGTTACAGCTGCTGAACAACGAGTGGCTGGTGGCGGTGACGGACATCAGCGATTTCGTCACTGTGCAACGCCAGCATATCGGCACCCTTGAGCATCTTCAGATTCCGTTGGAGCGGCCATTTCAGCCTAAGGACGAGCGAACAGCCGCGTGGCTTGGAATGGACACAGCTGCGGCAGGAGGGATATCGTCTGTACAGTCGGCCACCCTTGATTGATGTGACGCCAAGAGCTGGACAATACTGGAGGGTGGTGTTGCCTGACCCGAAACCCCCCACCAGGCCACCTGAGGCAGAGATACTGTGGATCATGGATTCAGCCCCAGCGGTTTCCCACAACGTCTTGACGCACCATAGGCTTCTGACTCCTCTCCAGCTCGGCCCGAACCTGCATCCGGCGATGACCCTGCCTGTGCCAGGCACCCTCACGCACCTTACCCTCTGGGTGCAGCGCGAGGACACTGGGATCAACATTCCCCCCGGCCGCTGGACAGCCGCCGATCACGCCTCCGCGTTGCGAACCCTCTTGCAGATGAGGTTCGCACCGCAGGCCGCACACGCCGGGATTGCTTGGCAGGATGCTACGGGCTCCACTCGACTGCTGGAGGTGCACATCACCCGCCGCAACCTCTTGCCGGAGCACCACAGATCAGCACCGTTTCCCGCGCGTTGAGTTGCTCTCAAAGAGCCTTACCCTGACCAGAGGACAACCAAGGACTGTCCCTTCCCTGTGGGTTCCCGCTCAGGTTAACCGCCATTTGCAGTAAGAGAAAATGCGTCTGCCAGCGCCTTAACAGGCCCACTCTCACGGTACGACCCCGCTGCCACTGCTCAAGAGCTGTGTGGCGTGCGGCACCCAGGGCGTTCAAACTGTCCTACGGTCCTTCGTCTGCCAAATGAGTGTATTTGCTGGGGTTCAAAGTGCGCAGTCCCTTCTGTCTGGAGTTCCTGCCTTACCTGATCTTTCGTCGCTCGGCGCCATTCCAGGAAAGTACTGTTCCCCTAGGGTCCACCTGCACACGGCGATCAGCTTTGCGGCGCTTCTCCGCGTACATCCTTGAATCCGCTTGCTGCATCAGTGAAGGGATACTTCCAGCCGTGGTTCCGCTGGCCAGGCCCACACTGACGTCCATTTCCGGGAAACCTTGCTGGCGAACCTGCACCACGGCTTCCCGGATCTGATGCCAGACCTGTGAGAGCTCACAGTGCGTGCACAGCACCACGAATTCGTCTCCAGCCAGACGGAACACCGCCTGACCCACCTGAAGTTGCGCCTGCACCGCCTGAGCCAGCGCCTGTAATAACGCATCACCCATTTCATGGCCGTGCTGATCGTTCACTCCTTTCAGACCATCCAGATCGAGGAAAGCCAGACCAACGTGCTCAGGGCCTGCCTGCCACGCCTGCAGCAAGGCGGCCTCAAAGGCACGCCGGTTTCCCAGGTTCGTCAGCGCGTCCGCCAGCGCGGAGTGTTTCGCCTGCTTCAGAGCCTCTTCCGTCTGCTTCAACGCCTCTTCCGTAAAGGTCAGGAGCCATGCCAGCATGGTCCCAGCCACCAGACCCGTAACGGTACTCAGGGCAATGGTGATCCCTTCCCGGGGCATCACTTCGAAAGAGAGTCCGCCGACCATCAGGCCATACAACGTGAACAGCAAGACGCCCTGAATACCCAGAGAAACCGCTGCCAGTACAGTGGGCAAGACCAGCAGGACGCTGTAGGCCGTGAAGCCAGAGATAAACAGGGAGTCCACACCAGAGGGAGGCTCAAACCACACCAGGAAGGGGGGCAGGACCAGTAGAAACAGCAGGCTCCCCAGGGGCCAGGGCCTCTGGTTCACGGAATGTGCGATCAGGACGATTGCCAGGAAGATCAGGTCGTAAACGAAGTTGTGGGTGTCTCCGAGGACCAGTTGCAGGAAAGCAGCCAACAGAGGAATGGCGGCCATGAGAAGGACGGTGTAACGTTGCCATTGAGCCCGGGGACCCTGAGAGGAAACAGCAGTAAAGGGGGCCGGAAAGGCCCTCATATGACACCTCACTTACATCGGAATGGAGCCCCTCCTACCGCAGGCGCGCGGGTAAGTCTCAATGGGCAAAACGATGTCGGAATCTAGACCCCATTCGGGGTAAGTGCCCAATTCTGCCTGTATCTTTTGTTAGGTACGTTTCAATGCCGTGAAGATCACCTTAGTAAGGGTTGATCTTAATCGGGTAAACCTTTTAGATTCATCTGACCTGATTGTCATTGAAGCAAAAAAATGTAGAAATTTTGTCCGAGTAGCCATAGATAAGCCGTAATGACTCGGCATGGGTTGCTCTGCCAGGCAGGAGCAACACAACAGTCACTTGATAGCAGAAGCAGAGAGCTTCATCTTCTGGCAGAGGGTTGCGACGTCTGGAACATCCAGTTGTCGAGGACAATATCTTCATTTCAATGTGCGGTTCGTACTGTACGCGTACTCCATGATTCCCACCAGACTTTGCTGAAGCGAGCAAATTTGCTTGTGGGAGATCACAGAACACCTACAATCAGGATGTGCCGAAGAGACTGCTGTTATTGGTGACTCTGCTGATGGCCTCGTCTCCCGCGGAGATCACGCGCGCACAGACAGGGCCTGCGACATCACCTGTCACACCCCTGGAGCAATCTGTCGTAGCCATGGACGTACGGAATATGCCCCTGGTCCCGCCGCGCCTGACCGTATCCGGTGCGCAACAACCGGTGCGTCTCCAAGCAGTGAACGTCACGGTAGAGCTGACCTCTGGCTTTGCCCGGACGACTTACGAGTTTGCATTTCACAATCCCAACGCCCGCATACTTGAGGGCAACCTGGAGTTCCCGCTGCTGGAAGGTCAGGTCATCACCGGCTTTGCGCTTGACCTGAACGGCACGTGGCGCGACGCCGTGCCGGTTGAGAAAGCGCTTGGGCAGCAGGTGTTCGAAGATGTCACCCGGGCCCAGGTCGATCCAGCACTGTTGGAAGTCACCCGCGGCAACAACTACCGGGTGCGGGTGTACCCGCTTGCCCCTCGCGGAAACCGCCGGGTCCGTCTTGAAGTCACTGAACCCCTGCGTGCAGACGGCACCCTGCGTCTCCCCCTGCAGTTCCCAGATCGGCCTCGGTTGCACCTGGCCGTAAGCTCTGTTTCACAGATCTCTGTGACGAGCTTTTCAGGGCTCGGGCCTGTGGCGCTGACCCGTAAGCCCGATGGATCGTATGGGGCCCAAACCATCCGGACGAAGTACGCGGGCAGCGGGCATCTGGACATCCGCGTACCTCTGCTGTCCAGGCCGCAGACACTGATCGGGCGTCAAGGCACAGATCAGTATTTCCTGACGGTCCTGCCGAAGCCGAGCGCCGCTCCTGTTGCCCCCCGTTCCGTCCAGTCGGTTGACCTGATCTGGGACTCCTCCGGGTCTGGAGCGCGGCGCAATCACACGGAAGAACTGGCTGTGCTGGACGCGTACTTCAGGGCATTCCCAGATGTCGAGGTCCGACTTTTCCGCTTGCGTGACGTGATGGAGCCCTCCACCGGCTTTTCGGTGGTGCGGGGAGACTGGCGCGAGCTGCGCCGCGAACTGCAGGCAACGGTATATGACGGCGGGACCAACTTTGACGCACTGGCGTGCTCAGTCCAGGAGCTCTGCGCAAAGGTCACGGAACGGTTGCTGTTCACTGACGGCCTGGACACGTTGGGAAGTGCCTCACCTGGCCGCTCACCGGTGCCGCTCCATATCGTCAATGCGGCTGTCAGCAGCGACCCCGCCCGGTTGAACGCGCTGGCTGGCCGCTCCAACGGGGTCAGCTTAAACCTGCTTGGGCAGCCCGCAGGAGCCGCCGCCACCCAGTTGATCGGCGCGCCGCAGCGCCTGTTGGAAGTTGATGCCACTGGCGCGGCCCAGATCACCCTGCGCGAGGATCTGCGCTACTGGTACATCTCCGGCAGGCTCACCTCTGCAGAGGCCACACTTCACGCCCGTCTCCCGAATGGCACAGTGACCCAGCTGGCCCTCACGCCTGCGGCGCAGGGCCCTTTCGTCGCGCCGCTCTGGGCTGCGTGGACGGTGGAGGATCTCCGTGCAGATGAACACCTCAACCGCGCGGAGATCCGCCGTCTGGGAGACCGTTTTCGCCTGGTCACGCCCGGCACGTCCCTGCTGGTGCTTGACCGCGTGGAAGATTACCTGAGATATGACGTCACGCCACCTGCGCAGCTGCGGGCCGAATATCAGACCTTGAAACAGGCCCGCGATGCCCGGAACGCCCAGACGGCGGCGGAACATCTGTCAGCGGTTCAGCGGATGCTGAGTGGGTACGACGCGTGGTGGAAGCGGCCTTTCCCGAAAACAGCACCTGAATCGAAGCCTGTGCCCGAAGCACAGGGCCTGCCCCTCTCAGGATCAGCGGCCAGTGAGTCTCCCACCGGTGCGGTCCCCCCCATGATGCCCGCTCCGGTGGTGCCGCAGAACAGTCGCGCGGCGCCAGCTCCTTCCGCAGCGCCCAGCCCGAGTTCTTCCCCAGCGCCGGCGGAGACCGGGGCCGTCACTGTCCAGCTTCAGAAGTGGAGGCCTGACGCACCGTATGCCGAACGCCTGCGGGCGGCAGCGACAGCAGATCTCTACCGGATTTATCTGGATGAACGGCCCAGCTATGAGCTCAGTCCTGCGTTCTACCTTGACGTGGCGGACCTTCTCCTGGAGCGCGGCCTGCATGACCTGGGCCTGCGGGTGCTGAGTAACCTTGCCGAGCTTGAGCTGGAGAACCGCGCGGTGCTGAGGATCCTTGCCTACCGGTATATGCAGGCGGGACACCCGGAACTCGCCATCCCTGTCTTCCAGACGGTGGAGCGCCTCGCGCCGAACGAGCCGCAGAGTTACCGTGACCTGGGGCTGGCCTATGCCGCAGCAGGCAACGAGCAGCGCGCCATCGAAACGCTCTACACGGTCGTGCGCCGCAGCTGGGATGGGCGCTTCCCGGAAGTCGAGCTGCTGGCACTCAATGAACTCAACGCCATTGTCAGCCGTGGCCGAAAAGCCGTCTCGACGACCTTCATGGATCCTCGTCTGAAAGGTGCACACCCACTGGACGTCCGGGTGGTGGCGACCTGGGACGCGGACAACACCGACTTGGACATGTGGGTGACCGACCCGAACGGTGACCGCGTCTATTACGGTGCGCCTCTGAGCACCCAAGGTGGACAGCTTTCCAAGGATTTTACGGGTGGGTACGGCCCAGAGGTTTTTTCCCTGCGCGATGCGAAGCCGGGAAGATATACCATTGAGATGGATTATTTTGGAGAGAATCAGCAGCTGCTGTCTGGCACCGTTACCCTGCAAGTCAAGGTCATCACAGGCTTCGGAACTTCGGGCGAGCGCGAGCAACTTATTACCTTGCGCCTGAAGGACAAAAAAGACCAGTTGCTCGTCGGCGAGTTCACAGTGAAGTGAATCTTTCTCCTCAACAGCAAAGGGTTTTGGGAACGCACCTGCGGTTGGGTCGGTGTAATCGGCAGTTGCCTCAAGTTCAGGCGCCTTTTCTAAAAGGGTGTGTTGTCTTAATCGGACGTACTGGGATACCTTAATTCTGCGTACCTCTCAGCCCCTGACACTTTGAGGCAAATGGCGTCTTAGACGCAGTGCCACATGGCAAAGGGCAACATCAGAGTCTGTGACGAACACCGAAACCGCCTTGCTGCATACTGACACGCTCGCCGCCCATCTCAAAACCCGTCTCCCACACCGCCGAATGGATGCCTGAAGCGGCTGGCTGAAGTGCTCCTGGCACTTCTCCAGGCCGAATCCACCTTCCACCGCAAGATCGCTCTCCATCTGCCCCGGGACGCTCCTCTGAAGTCCAGAACTCGCATCGTGCCACGATGCTCAGATCACCCTGCAGGACGTCTGTGACGTCCTACTTCCCTTGCTCCCCGACCGTAAGCTCACCTTGATGATGGACCGCACGACCTGGCATGACAGTCAGGCCCCTCTCCATATTCTTGTCTTGGGCGCCCTCCTCGGGGGCGCCGTGATCCCGCTGGTGTGGACAGTCCTCCCTCACCAGGGGAACAGCTGCACCGCAGCCCGCATTCTTTTGGTGGCTCGACTGCTCAAAGTGTTCCCTGCCAAACGCTGGGCGGTCTTGATCGCCAACCGAGAGTTCATTGGGCAAGAATGGTGCTGTTTCCTGCGCTGGAAACAGATCCGGCAGTGTCTGCGCATCCGGGAAAACACCCGCATTGAAGATGAACTTGTCCGTGACGTGTTCACCTACCTGAAACCCGGTGAAGTGCGGACGCTCTTTGAGCGGACCTGGGTGTACGGTGGCTGGATGCAGGTGGCCATCACCCTGTCCCCTGTGGGGGATAGGGTGATCGTCGCTTCGGATTTGCCTGTCAGGGACGTTCTTCAAACGTACCGGCTCAGGTGGGGCATCGAGTGTGCGTTCTCGGCCCTCAAATCGAGGGGACTGAACCTGGAAGTCACGCATATGACCGCCGCCGACCAGATTTCGAGGCTGCTCGGGTTGCTGTGCATCGCCTTGGCCTGGATCGCCCGGGTCGGGGCGCAAGATCAGCGTCAGACCTTGACGAGGTCTGACAATCGGGGGCGAGCCATCCGAAGTCAGGTGCGCACCGGGTGGATGGCCCTGAGTGAGGCCGTACGGTGGGGTAGAGACGCCTTTTAGAGCTGCCTTCAGCTCCTACCTACTGGGACGTCAATTCCTCTAAGTGTCAGGTGCTGAGGTCGTGCCGTGAGCCGGAATTTCTACCAGCGGACACTCACTCCGATATTAGCGCTATCAATTGAAGGTGAGGTGAGGCCAACGCCAATACCCACATTCAATGACCAATTCGGCTGCAGTGGCGATGTGCCAGCAGAGCCTATTGAATAGGTAAGTCCAGCAGTATTAGCCAATGGACTATAATTAATGTAAGCACCCTGGGAAAATTTCTTAGCAGGTTCAACGGTATAGGGAACTACAGCGAGCACTCTTTCTTCACTGTTAGTGACAGTTATATGGCCACTGTGGGCTTCGAGAACTACCGCATTAATATTTTGTAGAACGTAAGCTGGTAATATTACTTTGTTATTCGTATATCGGAAAACGAGTCTCGGGTCACTTGAGGTAATCCTGACCTCTGTTGCAATCTCGCTGAAAAGTGTGAACGTCAGCCCACCAGTAGTGTATCCAGAATTGAGGCGACTCTCAATTCGTTGTGGTTGAACAAGTATTTTCTGCGCTACAGCTACTTGAGGAGGAGGAGGAGCTGGCGTAATCTGGATATTGAAGTTAGGAACCTGCGCGGAAGCGTATGAGGCAAGAAGAAATATTGTACTGAGGATTCTCTTCATATAAACGACCAGAGGCGAGAAGATTGATCAATCTTCTCGCCTAAAAGAGAGAGAGTTTAGAAGCTCTGGTCTACTGGCCCGACGGGGTCGGCGGACGTGCCAGTCAAGTCAAAAGCGACCGACATCGTTTTATTGGAGAAGGCTAGACGATCAGCTTCACTAGCAAGGGTGTCGAAGGTAATCGTGTAGAGGACGGATCCAGTCGCACCAGCCGCAACAGCTACACCAGAAGCGTTATCACTTGTGACTGCAACATACTCGCTGGCGAGTGAGCCACCCAGCGCGTGGGCCGAGGTCACAGTGATTGCGCGGTTGGTGTCGTTCCTGACGGGGATGGTGATAGTAAATGATGCGCCAGAGCGGATGTTAGCTGTAGGGATGGTGAACGAGCCGCTGCCTACGCTAAATTTCACGGAATCCAAACTCTGACCGTTGGCGGAGACCGTCATGGTCGCTTCGTTCTCGCTGACAGAATTGCTGCCTATGGCGTAGGCAGCGCTGCTCAAGGCGAGGGCGGCGATCAGGGCAATGCTTTTAAAGTTACGCATGGGAGAACTCCTATGGAGGCAGGTGCCTTCTATAAATCTGCGGCTATAACCCCATGTAAGGGTCGCGCTGGACGAAAAGTCGGTCGCACCACTCGCTCCTCACACACCAGGTGCCCGAATATGGCGTGTGAATCTTTGCATCTCTTCGGCAGAGGGTTCTCTGTTCGAAGTGCCCATAGATTACTTTAGGAACCATACGAAGCTCTTACAAAACTCACAAGCGATTTAATTAATGGAAAGACTACTTTTGGCCCTTTGTGGTCTTTTGCATTAGTCGTGAAAGGTACTGGCAGCACGGCTGCTATTACCGCATTCGGGTGGCTAGCAGCGGGGTTACGTAGGTCTTCCCACTTGCGGCGGTCTGTGTCCAGTCGGGCCAGCTATGCTGCCAGTGTTTGTGTTCCTGCACAGCCTTCTACTTCTGCCGTCCAAGCGTTCCATATTAGGCGGCAATACCAGGGCTGGGAATGTAGGTCATCAGAGCATGGGCGAGGGCGCCGGCCAGCATCCTGACCAGCTCACTGCGTTTAGATAGGTGGGTCTCTCCTAGCAGGCGTAGAGCATAGATCACGTCCTGCACGCTCTAAGGGGCCGTGCAACAGTCACTAAGTAACGGGCTCTCAGTTCGTTGAGAGCAAGGGCCCGTATCTTTAATCTCGAATACCAATTTATTTCTGTAAGGGCAGAGGCCAGCTACTCCTCAAAACAGGCGAAATGGACGGAAGAGGTAGCTTCTATAGGGTGTTTCTGCGATGAAAGCACCCAGAGCCGACCGCCTCACGATAGCCTACAGACCGTTCTACGGTCTGCGTTTGTGCTGGACGCCCGCCTTTTGGCTGTGCTTTGGTCTTGGCGATCATTCAGGCCCGCACGGTGGTGCTGTAAATTTGCTCTTCCAGAGCTCTCTCCCTGCGTGTACAATTTTCAACTGGTGGATGCTGCCGGTAAGATCGTGAACGCAGAGATAGCCAAAGGGCTGGCTATCCTTGAGGTGCACAGCGGATAAAAGCTTGTTCTGAACGTTGCCGTTCATCCAGTCGTGCATAACGTAACCTTGGATGATGGTGGCGAGCTCAATTCTCCAGCGCCTCAGGCCACAACTCAGCCTTTTGCAGAATCCGCATCAGAGGACGTGTTCATGCCCAGTAAAGTAGCCCTTTCCCGAGAATACGATCTCCTTGCGGTGGCGGCGAACCTCGAAGAAGTCGCGGGGGCTTTCGTGGGTGGCCTGGTCTGCGTGGAGCGTCGGGGCCGGCCCTGGCGCATTGAGGCCCTGATTGAGGTCACACCGACTTCAGTGACCACGGGAGGCGGGTATATCTATGACCTGGCCACAGGACAGCCTCAGTTCGAGACGGGGAGTTTCTGCCTGCGCCCCCTCACGCGGGAAAAGCTGGATTACCTGATTCTCGCGGAAGGGTTGCGTGTTGCAGACAAACTGAAGCCGAACGAGCTGAAGCTGGCTGAGCGCGCTGAATTGATGCCGGCTGCACGAGCACTCCTCGACTTGTACACCCGGATGCGTGATAGAGAGCGCCAGCCTGTGCACGGGAGCGGATGAGCTCGTCGGAATGCGATGTGGCCTTCCCTATGCTCAGGAGAGACAGAGCAGAAATCGATAGATAGAAGGGTGCTGTCTAACAGTACTGCTGCTACAACCACAGTGCGTCACCTATCTCCGGTGTTCTGGGCCGCATCACTTCGCCTCTATCTCTGTTCCGGTCCCCTGCCTTCTGCTTCGAGGTTGTTCTATGGCCAAACGCCTTACCCCGCCCCTGCCTCCTGCTCACCCTCTCAAGGTGTCCATGCGTGGAATATTGACCACTGTGGGCCCGGCACGAGTTGCCCAACTTCAGGCTGAGGTACAGGCCTCGTTGGTCTTGGAGGGGTTTGATCCAGTGACCACGGAGCGGGTCTTGCAAACCGCTCTCGTTCGGTGGGCAGAGGATGATGGTTCAGATCAGTTCTGACGGCCAGCCAGGTGATCCACATGGATTCCGGGCAGACCTTTTGCTGCTCGACGTCGCCGATGGCGTCAGGCGTGCGGCGAGAATCCGACTCCTGAGCTGTTGGCGTGTCCAGGACGCCCGACTGTCCTGGACCGGGAACCCTAAACTGCGTGGATGACTGCCCTCCTCAGCCTGGGTGTGGACCTGGCCTCACAACCCCTGAATACCGCCGCGGCACTCCTAGAGTGGACCGAGGGGGGCAGCGAGCTTCAGCTGTTGACGGCCAACATGAGCGACGCTTCACTGCTTCCGCTTGCCCGGCAGGCGCAGGTGGTGGCGATTGACGCGCCATTCGGCTGGCCGCTCGCCTTCGTGGACGCAGTGAGAGGGGCGGCGACCTTCGCCTGGCCGCATCCTCCCGGGTGGCCGAATGCCCTCCGGGACCAGCTGATGTACCGGCAGACTGAGCGACACCTGATCCAAGATGGTCTGCGTCCACCGACAAGATTGCCCTGCCCACGATGCGCTGCGCGGGGTTGTTGCAGGCACTGGGCGTCACGGACCGCAGTGGGGCGCAGGGCGTCATCGAGGTCTATCCACAGGCAAGTCTACGCCGGTGGGGGCTGGTGGACGCCAGTGGTAAGGCCGGGGGAAAAAGTTATAAGGCGGACGCCGAAGCTCGGCAACACATCCTGGACGCCCTGAAGCTTCAGGCTCCCTGGCTACGATGCTCGTCTGAGCAGCAGGACCTTCTGGTGGCCAGCGATCACCTGCTCGACGCCCTGATCTCCGCCCTCACGGGCTTGGCTGCCGCCCGCGGCCTGGTGGATCCTATCCCGCTGGAGATGCAGGACCTGGCACGAGTGGAAGGCTGGATCATCCGCCCGCTGGGAGACGCCCTGACGGAAGGACTCGCCCCACGACAGTCCCAAGAGTCAACGAATTGATCTGTTGGTAGGTCACCCACTTGTACTTAAGCTGGAGGCGTGCCACGCGAAGGCTATTCAGCCCCGGAACATTTGGGGCGTTGCCTTCTTTTTGAGCAGGTTAACGAGAAGCAGTAGTACGGTTGTTTGGGCATGTTGAATGCTAGCCATTGGAAAGCGGGGCTAGCAGAGTTGAGGTTGATCACGAACGGTCAGCTCAATTCGACCCGTTTAAAGCTACACAACGACCCAAACTTGACGTTCTACTGCCGGAAAGTGTTGTGCCTGACGGCCATGCTGCAAGGAGGCCATCTTTTTTGAACATCACGCTCGCTGAGGGACGCAGGCTGGGAGAGCCACAGAGCTTCCCAGAGATGCTCCTCTACACGGAAAGGGCAGCATTGAGGTCAATCATGGACCCTCCGCTGACTGCGGTCCACTTGCTCAACCCCCCCGACCTGATGATTTGCATGCCTGCACAAGCGGGCCCGGTCCCGCTTCACGTCAGGGGCGGAGCACCTCGCTCCAACAACAGTGCCTGCAATTCTCCCTCACCCAGCACGGCCACCTTCAGCTCCTGCGCCTTCTCCAATTTTCCGCCCGCGTCCTCTCCCGCCACCAGGTAACTCGTCTTCTTTGTCACTCCGCCACTGACCCGCGCCCCATAGGCCTCCAGATGTGCCTTGATTTCGTCCCGAGATCGACTCAGCGTCCCGGTGATGACGAAGGTCAATCCCGCCAGTTGCGTGCCAACCTGTACTCCCGTACTCGGAGTCGGCTGGAGACCAGCTACCATCAACCGGCCGATGAAGGCCTGCATCTCCGGCTCAGCTAAGCCCGCTACGATGCTCTGCGCGGTCGGCCGGCCCACATCCGGAATCTTCGCCAGATCGTCTACCGACGCGGCTTGTACCTCTGCCAACGTCCCGTACACGCGCGCGATTCGGGTCGCTGTGCCCTCTCCAACGAAGGGCAAGCCCAGCGCCCGAATCACCCGCCACAGCTCCCGTGACCGGCTGGCGTCCAACTCCGCAATCAGCTTCTCGGCATTCTTGCGTCCCACCTTGCGCGTCCCACCAGTGCTGGTTTCTCCCATCTCCAAGTGTTCCAGTTGCTCCGCCGTCAGGGTATACAGATCCGCGGGGTCTTTCACGAGCCCACTCGCGACGAGCTGCTCCACCAGACGTTCCCCGAGCCCCTTGATATCCATTACGTCCCGCGAGGCGAAGTACCGCACCCGGAGGGTCGCCTTAGCTGCACACAGAGGATTCGTACAGAACGTGCCCGCCGTCCCCTCCTGCCGCACGGCCGAGTGCCCACACACCGGACAGTGCGTCGGAAACGCATACGGCGCGCTGTGGTCTGGACGCTGCTCGAGCACGACGCTCAAGACTTCCGGGATGATGCCTCCCGACTTGTGCACCCGCACGGTATCGCCCACCCGAAGATCAAGCCCCCGAATGAAGTCCTCATTGTGCAGGGTGGCCCGGCTCACCGTCGTGCCTTCCAGTTGGACCGCCCGCAGTTCTGCGACTGGCGTGAGTTTTCCCGTCCGGCCCGTCTGAATCGTGATGGCCTCGATCACCGTCTGCGCGATGTCGGCCGGGAACTTGTACGCCACTGCCCACTTCGGCGCCCGGCTCGTGAAGCCTGCCTCTCCCTGCAGGTGCAGGTCATTGAGCTTGACCACACTCCCGTCCGCATCGAAGGGCAGGGCCGCCCGCTGCGCCGTCATCTCCGCGTGATAGGCCGCTGCCGCCGCACTTCCTTCCACCCGCCGGGTATAGGAACTGGTCGCAAACCCCTGAGCCTGCAACCAGGCCAGGACTTCCCATTGCGTGCGTGCGGGTACCCCGTCGCGTTTGCCCAGGCTGTACAGGATGACGCTCAGCTCGCGTCGCCGGGTTTCCTCTGGGTCTTTTTGTCGCAGTGCGCCCGCGGCACCGTTCCGCGGGTTCTTGAGCAGTGCGCGCCCTTCCTCTTCAGCGCGTGTGTTGTACGCCAGGAAGGCGGCCTTGCTCATGTAGACCTCGCCCCTCACTTCCAATTCCCCAGACAGACCTTCCAGACGCACAGGAATGCCCGGAATGCTGGCGATATTGGCCGTGACCTTCTCTCCGACTTCTCCGTCTCCCCGGGTGGCGGCCCATTGCAGCACACCGTCGACGTAATACAGATTGATACTCAAGCCGTCGATTTTCAGTTCGCAGGTATAGGTGAACGTCTGGCTGCCTACAGGGAGGTTCAGCGCACGGGCCACCTTGTCATCGAAGTGGGCGAGTTCCTCATCGGTGAAGGCGTTGTCGAGGCTGGTCATCGGCGTAGGGTGACGGATCTTCTCGAAAAGGGTGCTGGGTCGGCCGCCCACCGTCTGCGCAGGCGAATCAGAGGTGGCCCACTCCGGGAACTGAGCTTCGAGCGCACGTAATTCTCGGACGAGCGCGTCGTATTCCGCATCGGAGATGGTGGGCGCGTCCTGTTCGTAATACGCCTGATTATGGGCAGCGACTTCGGTGGTGAGGCGGACATAACGGTCCGAAGGAAGTGTCATGGGGCGAACCTCGGTGAGCAGGAGAAGGTGGGCGGCAGCGCAAAGCCCCTGTGGTCAGGTGCAGAGCACGAGCGAGGCTCAGGGTAGAGCTTAGGGGGACCAACTTCAAAGATCGGCTTGGCAGGATGCTGCTTAGCGCGTCCCTAATGCTCCGGATTCCCAAGGGTCATCATTGGGCATGTGACCTGGTTCGGTTCCCTTAGAGCAACCGGGACGTGCAGGATTTGCCGCACCAGCGCGGTAAAGGGTCAGCCACGAAACCCCAAGTGAATAGTTTTCAGGGACGTCACCGGACTGACGGACCCAGCTCCTGAGTGAATCTCACGTCCTGGATGTCATTCCTACCTGTGGGTTCTGGAGTGACAGAGGCGCGTGCCAGCGGGGCTTAGATTGCCAGTCGATCATCTCTACAGCGCACCGCCACCGTGGAGTTGAGCAACCGCATCATTCCACACAGCATTGGAGCGATAGCAGCACGGTCAAGTGGCTGTGCGATCAGGCATCTCAGCGGAGAAGAGACAAACTCCCCAGCAATAGAGCCGGCATAACCGGCGACTGGAAGCGCAGCACGAGATCTACGGCGTCGACGCGACTTGAGTCACTCCCTAATTTCTGTACTTTCTGCGCAGGGCCGTTTAGTCGGGACGATGTCTGCGCCCCTGAACAGCTACAACTATCCGCGCATATGTTGATGCGGTATTGCGGAAAATGCGCTTAACACGGGTCTGGCAGCGTCTCGCCCACATTCTCACCACCGCTGTAAGCAAAGGTTCGGTCAAAATTGGTCAGATAAGACGACACGATCTTCGGCTGCCCTTGCAACAGACAAATCCGAATCAACTTCCCCAACACCTTTACCTGGCTGGCGCGGACGTTGCCTGCAGCCCGAGGTGCAACGGCGCTGATGATCGCCGGTGCACTGCTGGGCGGCACCCTGTTTCCGGCACTGATCGGTCAGGCTGTGGGGGCCTTCGGTGAGCGCGTGATCCCCAATGCCATGCTTGCCCTGGCCGTGCTGGCACTGGCTCTGGCCGTGTGGCTGCGAACGAAGTCGAAAGCTCTTCAGGGGCGCGGTGAGGAATGAACGCAAGGGCGGGGAACGCGGTGACGTTGCAGACATGATGGGACAGCTGCGCCGTGATCCATCAGAGGTCACCTGTTGTGGTGCTTACCGGACCGTCACCGCGCTCTGGGAGTCACAGGGTCGTTGCTTCACCGGCGTCTGAGTAAATGACGACGGGTTTGCTAGAGATCGTTCCGACCGCTGGCTGCGCCGAGGGTACGCCGCTTGCCGTGCCCCTCCTGTGCTCCAGGACGAGACCAAACGCCGTGGGTCCTGTGTGCGAAGGTCCCTGGGCTTTTTCCTATGAGTCTCCTCAGGAGCGTTCAGACTCAGGCGTCAATCTGCGGCGTCCGTCAGGCGGTCTTTGACCATGAAGTCCGTGAGCATCTGCCACAGTGGTTGCGGCAAGGTCAACGCCTCGCGGTCATGAATCGAGAGCGTACTCCGGAGCTCGTTGCTGCGGCCGGACTGCACTTTCTGCACCCATTCCGGCTCAAGCAGCAGTGCCCGGCCCAGCGCCACGAACGTCGCTCCGAGGTCCAGCACCCGCACGGCGTCCTCAGGGGTCCAGACATTGCCCACGCCAATCAGCGGCGTCCGCGCGCTCAGCCGCTCGGCAATCTGTTCCAGGCGGCTGCGGTCTTCATCCCCGCCCCGGCGAGGGTTCCCGGCATACTCCATCAGCGACACGTGCACGTAGTCCAGCTCTTTGTCCCTCAGAGCATCGATCAGGCCAAAGGTATCGTGCATGGTCAGGCCCTGCTCGTGGGGTTCCTCAGGGGAGAAGCGGTACCCGACCAGAAACGGCCCCTGGGCATGGTGGGCCACAACGCGCTTGACCTCATCGATGATCGCCAGGGGAAAGCGCAGGCGGCGCTCCAGGCTGCCGCCCCAGTCGTCGGTGCGCCGGTTGCTGTGACCGGACACGAATTGCTGAATCAGGTAGCCGTTGGCGCCGTGAATTTCTACTCCATCGAAGCCAGCCTCAATGGCCCGCCGGGTTGCCTGGCCGAAGTCCAGCACGATGGACTCGACTTCTTTTGAGGTCAAGGCCCGCACCTGAACATCGTTCGGCCGCCCGGGCCGGGAGGGCGGGGGCACGTCACTCGCCGAGGTGACGTCATGGTTGACCAGTTCAGGTGGCGCCTGATGCCCAGCGTGGAAGATCTGCAGCACCGCTCTCGCCCCTCCACCCTTGATGGCGTGCGCCAAGGAACGCAAGCTCTCCAGGCGGCCATCATGCTCGGCGCCGAACTGACCATGAAAGCCTTTGCCCCCAGTGGTGACGTACGCCACGGCGGTCAGGCCCAGTCCCACGCCCGTAGAGCGCCGGGCAACATAATCCAATTCGGCCAGAGAGACGGAGTCATCCGGGTCAGCGGACCAGGTGGTCATAGGAGCCAGCACCAAACGGTTGCTGACCTGTACGCCGCTGCGGAACGTGTAAGGCTCAAAGAGAGGAGAGACATCAGACATACCAGAGAGCTTAAGCGCCTTTTTTGAGGAAGTAAAGCAAATTGTTTTTTAAAGCATTCATCCATGGAGAGGTGGGTCGTCTTGGACAGGGGCGAGAGCCGCGCTATGGAAGCAAGCGGTCAGACCAGACGACCGGCGTCACACGCGTGGGACGCGTTGCATTGTTTACGCCTCTGAATCCGGCCCGCTCCAGTGAAGCCAACACACGCCGCCCGGCAGCCATGGTCAGTGCGGACAGTCTGAACCGGACGGTGAACCGCCTCGGTGGGGGGGCCATCATTGCCGTGCCGCTCACCAGCAATGTCAGCCGGGTCTTCGATTTTCAGGTGCTGCTGCCTGCGGCAGAGACGGGGCTGGAGGAAGACAGCAAGGCCCAAGCCGAACAGATTCGCATGGTCAGTTTCAGCCGGCTGGGACGGGAACCCCTCGGCCACCTGCCGGCAGCGCTGATGCAGAAGCTGGATGCCGCGTTGCGCCTGCACCTGGCCCTCTGAGGGCGGTTCGGCTTGAAGCATAGGCTGAGGCCATCTCATCTTTTCCCTTGGTGCTGCGGAGGTACCCAACTTGTATGAGGAGTCGATTTCTGATCGGAGGAGCTTTGGTGAACCCTCGTTTTCTTGTTCCAAACTCGAGGGAAGCCTTCCCTTCAGTCCTCCACTTTGGAACACGGTACGTCTGCTGTGGTGACCCTTGTACCCAAGCTCACCTGTGCTGCCCTTCAGCAGGAGCCTCCGTCACGGTGGCTCAAGCCACCGCATCCCCGGGTCAGTTCGGCACGGGAATACGGGCGGGCCAAGTGGACTAGCTCAATGCTGGCGTTTACCACTTGGGAACACCTTGCGGCAGCTCAGGCGAAAGCAGCAGACCTCAGGTGCGAAAGCCGGTGGTTCGGCACAGAGGCCGCCCGCCGATCTCGCGCACGGCCTGAGGGCTTAAACCGCGACATCAAGGGGGAGAAAGCTGAGGCCCGGCACCACCGCGAAGCTCGGCTTTACCGGCACCAGACCTCTTTCAATACCCGCATGACATTGCCTCCAACGGCCTTGGCGATGTCATCGTCGCTGTATCCGTGAGTCACCAGCCAGCGCACGATATTCGGAAACGCCTCTGCAGGGCTTTCAAGTCCATCCACGAACGGCACCTTCTCATACTCCAGGTGACCGCGCGACGCGCCAATGGACAGAGCGTCACTCAGCGCGGTATGCAGGCCCACGTGGTCTCCAAACAAGACGTCTGGCCCGAAGGCCACGTGGTCAATGCCGACCAGATCCACGCAGTACTCGTAGTGCTCCATAAATGACTCGATGGTGTGGCGTGGATGCCGCGCGGTGATGGTCGTGTGCGGGGCCGCCTCGATCCCGATGACGCCGCCTTTCTCGGCGCAGGCACGGATCACGTCGTCGGGTTTCAGGCGGTTGGAATTCCACAGTTGCCGGGCACCGGCATGGGTAATGAAGATGGGCTGGTCACTGACCTCGATGGTATCCAGAGAGGTCTGGTCGCCGGAGTGGCTCACGTCGATCGCCATGCCCAGGCGGTTCATCCTCCTGACTGCCTGCCGTCCGAAGGTCGTGAGCCCACCATCACGCGGCTCCTTGAGACCGCCTCCGAGTTGGTTGCCCTCGCTGTAGGCAATGCCCAGGCACCGCACGCCCAAGCCGTAGAGAACGTCGATGCGGTCGAGTTCGTTCTCGATCATCGCCGCACCTTCGAGTGAGACGACGAAGGCGATCTGCCCATTGTTCTTGGCGTTGACAATGTCCTCGGTGGTGCGGCAGAGCACCACCATGTCCTGATGGTCGATGTCTGACAGCCGGATCCCCAGGTCGTGGATGATGTCCGTCCACTTCCATCCGCCGCGCGAGGTGATCATCGCCGTGCCGTTCATCAGGTTGTCGAAGACCGCGTCCAGCCCGGACAGACTCAGGCCCTCGTACCCAGTAAAATCACGCCCCCAGCGACGGAATTCCATAAATTCGTCCAGGTTTTCAGGCGCGATGAAGCAGTGATCGTGGAGCGAAATGATCAGCCTCTCCTGAAAAATCCGCTTGACCCGCTCCTCCTGCTCCCCAGTCACCGCCACCGGACGGCTGTCGACCCGCTGAAGCTCAGGGCTGAGCCGGAACTCTTTGTAGTCCTCGCCGGGCGTGAGGTAGGAAAAAGACTTGTAGCCGCTGTAGCGTTTCGGTTGCATAGGGCCTCCAGGCGATCTGGTCAGTCGGTGGGGTCAGTGGCGTCCCGGACAGCGTCGCCCAACAGGTTCGTGGCGAGCACCGTGATGAGGATCAGGACACCGGGATACAGGGCCAGGCGGGGCGCCGTGTAGAAGTAATTTTGTGCGCCGCTGAGCATGTTGCCCCAACTGGCATTGGGAGGCTGGATGCCCAGGCCCAGGAAAGACAGGGCCGACTCTGCCAAAATCGCGGTGCTGATCCCCACACTGGCATTGACGATCAGGGTGGGCAGGATCTGCGGAAGCACGTGCCGGAAGAGCACCCGGCTATCGTGACTGCCCAGGGCCCGGGCCGCCTCGACGTACTGCTCCTCGCGGTACTTCAGCACTTCCCCGCGCACGAGCCGGGCTAGACCCATCCAGGACGTCAGTCCGATGACCAGCACCAGGGGGACGAGTCCAGGGCCAAAAAAGGTGAGGGTCAAGACGCTGAGGAAAAAGGCGGGGAGGGCCAAGATGCCGTCGGTGACCCGCATCAGCAGGCCCGCGAGCCAGCCCCCATAAAAGCCCGCCAGCGCGCCCACCAGCGTTCCGACACTGACGGAGACGAGCACGGCGAACAGGCCGACCATCAAACTGACCCGCCCGCCCAGCATCAACCGCACGAGGACGTCCCGGCCGCTCTCGTCGGTGCCGAGGGGCTGGGCCAGGGTGCTGGGGGCCAGCGGGCGAGCGAGATCAAGAACGTCTGGGTCAACGGGCCGCACGACCGGTCCCACGAAGGCGAAGAGCACCACCAGGATCAGGGTGGCAGCGGAGCCCAAAGCGACTGGATCGCGGCGCAGCCGCCGCCAGGAGCGCTGAGCAGGAGCCTGAGCCAGATAAGTGCGCGTGGACGCCATCTCAGCCATCGGTGCGAATCCGGGGATCGATGAGGGGGTACACGAGGTCAATCAGCAGATTGAAGAGCACGACGGCGGCGGCGACCACCAGGGTCACGCCCAGGATCAGGGGGTAATCCCGCCCCAGGGCGGCCTCGACACTCAGGCGGCCCATGCCGGGCCAGGCGAAGATCGTCTCTGTGACGGCGGCTCCCCCGACCAGACGCGGCAACTGAAGGCCGATCACGGTGACCACGGGAATCAGGGCGTTTTTGAGGACGTGGCGCACGTGAACAGTTCGCTGCGGAAGCCCCTTGGCCCGGGCCGTCCGGACATGATCCAACTTGGCGGCGCTGCGGACGCTGGACCGGGTGTAGCGCAGCAGTTCTGCGATGGACGCGCTCGCCAGCACGACGGCCGGCAGCAGGAGATGCCGCAGCAAGTCCAGCAGATTGCCCTCCATGCCCGTGGTGTACATGCCGCCCGCGGGCAGCACTGGACGCAAAACGGCGAGGGCAATGATCAGGATCAGTCCCAACCAGAACACGGGAACGGCCAGCACCACCACACTGACGAAACTGACAATTCGGTCGAGCCAGGAATGGGGCCGGAGACCGCTCAGTGTCCCCAGGGGAACGGCGACGAGCAGCGTGAGCGTGAGGGCAGCGCCTGCCAGAATCAGCGTATTGCCGAGGCGCGAGGCGATGACCTGGGTGGTGGGTGTCCCAAACAAAAAGCTCTGGCCGAGGTCGCCGCGGACGGCGTTGCCCACAAATTTCAGAAACTGAATCGGCAGGGGGTCGTTGAGTCCCAGCCGCGCCTCGATGACCGCCCGTTCGGCGTCCCGCAGGGCCGGGTCGGCCAGGGCGGCTGGCCCGCCGGGGGCGAGCCGGACGATGAAAAACGTCACGACCGCCACCACAGCGAGAACGACCAGCGCGTGGAGGACGCGGCGGGCAACGTACCCGGGGCTGAGCATCAGCGCAGCTGGAAGCGCTCGGTGTAGCGGAGGGCGTCGCGGATGCCCAGATCTGGAACGCCGGTCAAGTCCTTGCTGATCGCCTGGAGTTCTTTGGGATAGTACAAGACCAGCACCGGTGGATCCTGCATGGTGAGGCGCTGGTAGGCGTTGTAGATATTCTTGCGGGCCACCGGATCCACCGTCTCACGCCCGCGCCTGAGCAATGAGTCGGCCCGCGCGTTGCTCCAGGCCGCTTCGTTGTTGTCCTGCCCAGTGGCGTAGAAGGAATATTGGTCGGGATCGGGCGGCGTCGTCCACCAGATCAGGTTGGCGTCGTATTTGCCAGGGATCAGGTAATCGCGCACCAGGGTGCCGAATTCCAGGGTCTGCAGGGTCACGTCCATCCCGATCTTCTTGAGATCTTGCTGCACGGCCAGCGCCGACTGCTCACGGGTCGCGTTGCCCTTGTCGACGATCAGTGTAAATTTGAAAGGTTCCCCTTTCGAGTTCACCAGCGTGCCCCGCGCATTGGGCTTCCAGCCGGCCTGAGCGAGCAGCTTGAGGGCCTGCGCCGGATTGTAGGTGATGGGCTTGATGGATTTGTCGTAGTAGGTGCGCAGCGCGGTGGGGATGGTTCCAGTAGGGTAATCCGCGTAGCCCTTCAGGATGCCGTCGATGATGGCCTTGCGGTTGACCGCATACTGCATGGCCTCACGCACCTTGGGCGCCGTGAACAGGGGATTTTTCAGGTTAAAGAACACCAGGAAGTGCTGGACGGCGTTGGCCTGCTTGATGGCAATATTCGGAACGTTCTGCACGCTGGCCAGGTTGCTCGGTTCCAGGGTGACCCAGTCCAGCTGACCCGAGCGGAGCTGGGCCACCTGCGTGTTCAGGTCCGGGACGACCTTGAAGGTGATGCCGGCGAGCTTCGGAGCCGCCCCGTAGTAGTCCTTGTTCACCTCGAGTGTCACGCTGGCGCCCGGAACGACGCGCGAAACCTTGAAGGGGCCGGTGCCGATGGGCAGCTGACGGTTGAAGGCCGTATTGGCATTGAGATCTTTGCCGTCCAGCAGGTGTTTCGGCAAAATCCCGGCGTTGTGTCCGAGGAGAATCAGGAACGGCGCGAAGGGGCGGGAGAGGGTAAATCTCACGGTGTACTTGCCCCGGGCTTCTACAGATTTGATGCTGCTGAAGTCGGACGCCAGCCGGGAACCGCTCTTGGGATCGGCGGCCGTCTTGAAGGTGTAGACGACGTCATCGGCCGTAAACGGCTTGCCGTCGTGCCAGCGAACGTCGTCGCGCAGGGCGAAGGTATAGACCAAGCCGCCGTTCGTGACCGTCCAGCTCTTGGCCAGATCCGGCACCGGCTGGAGGTTCTCGTCGGGCCGAACCAGTCCAGGGAAGAGCACCTTGTTGACCAGGATGCTGCCCAGATCCGGCGCGATCAACGGGTTCAGGATCGGGTCGTTGATCAGCGGCAACTGCAAGATGTTGCTCTGCGCGCCGGCCAGCCCACCGGCGAGAGCGAGGCCCAGAGTCATCAGCGTACGTTTCATGACGTTCCTCCTTAAACCGAAAGCTTGAGGTGGTTCAGGGCGTCCCGGACAGCGATCTGGGCGTCACCGAGGTGCGCGAGCAGCCGGTTGAGTCCCCGGGTGGCGTGGGTCAGGATGAAGCCGCGCTGAGAGACGTCTGCGTCCAGCAGGGTCTGGAGTACGGCGAGATCGGGCAGTGGGGGCACATGCTCAGCCGGGTCGTGGAAGAAGGCCGGTGACTGCGTGTAGTTGGCCTGAACGAGGTGACGGGCCAGGGTGATCAGCGCGGCATTCACGCGCCGTACCTGCGGGGAGGTCAGGGACTCGCCCGTGAGGCTTCCTGCCGCCCGCATCAATTCACGCAGATCGGATCTGAGCGCCTCGACGGCGTCCTGCGCCCGGCTGAGGTCGAAGGCTGTCCCCACCCCCGCACCATACTCCGCGAGCGTCTGATCGAACTCGTTGAGGATCTGGACGTAATCGAACGGGATGATGGTCTGGTTTGCCGTGCGGTAGGCCGACAGCAAGTAGATTTTGATGTCTTTGAGGAGAATGTCGCGGTCGGCGACGTCCAGCGTGTCGTCCTCGGTATGCCAGGCGATGTTGCCGCCGCAGCCACCGACGGCGTAGTACCCTTTTTCGGCACGCAGATCATCCGGCATGGTGGAGAGCAGCATGAAAAAACCGCTGAGGCCGATGTTGTTAAACGAGTAATCACCCGCCCGCACGGGCCGCTCGGCCTGCATCTCCTGGCCGGTCACGTCGCGGATGATATCGGCCGCCCAGGCGGTGGCCTCGGCCATCACGCTGACGTCCTTGTACTCGGTGGCCCAGCGGCAGCCCGGCGAGTCGCAGTTGATCTGGGCAACGCAGTTTCGGTACAGTTCCAGGGCAAAGTGATCGGCATACCAGGTGCTGCCGGCGTAGCGGCCGGTCGAATGCCCAGGCCACCAGGCGATACGCACCGACCGGCGCAGACCGGCGCGGTTGTTCCACAGGTTCCGGGCCACCTCCAGCAGGGTGGCGTCGCCCACCGCGTTGTCTCCGACGCCGTAATCCCAAGAGTCGTAGTGGCCATGCAGCAGCACGAAGGCCTCGGGATCCTCGCTCCCAGGAATGGTCACCACCGGCACTGGCGACGCAAACCAGCCCTCCTCGAGTTCGGTGACCAGGACCGCCTGGGCGCCCGAGCGGGCCAACTCGATCAGTTGGTCGCCATCGGCCCGGTTGACATTGGCGACGGCCACCCGGGGTTTACGCGGCAGATCGTGCAGGTCAGGCGTTCCCCAGATGCTGGTGCAGATCCCCCAGTGCGCGCGGGCGCCGGGATTGATGGCGATCACCCCAAGTGCGCCGCGCCGTTCCAGCTCCCGAATCTTGCCGGGCATCCCAAAGCCCTCGGTGACCACGATTTTTCCGGCCACATCGACCTCGCCGTCCAGCAGGGCGCTGGAAAACATGTCATCGGCGTTCGCCGCGTACTGGCTGGGCTGATACACCAGCGGGGCCGTCAGTCCCTCCGGGAAGACCGCGCTCATGGCCATGGGTTTGGCCGCGAAGGTCAAGCCGCCGGCAGACACGCGGGCCTGACCAGGCAGGCTCAGGAACAATTCCGGGACATGCACTTCGACGGGAATGCCCAATTCACGCAGGTGACGTTCAATGTGCTCTGCGGCGCGCCGCACGTCGTTCGGATGTTCCCGCTTGAGAGTGGAGAACGCCGTGATCAGTTCCCACGGTCGGTCGAGTGTGACGGCATCGAGAAGCTGACGTTCTTCAGCGAGCAGCATACCTTTCTCCCTATGATTCACCAGATGAATTATCGGTTCACTCAATGGAATTCAGTTAGCGTATAGTGTGAGGTCAGCGTATGGGAAAGTCAAGTCCAGCACCCGATTCACCGCCCGAGTACACCATTTCTGCATTGGAGGACGGCCTCCGGGTGCTTGAACTGGTTGGACAGGTTCCGGAACTCAAAATTCCGCAGCTTGCCGCCCAAGCCGGCATGACCAAAAGTAAGGTCTACCGCATTCTTCAGACACTGGTTCATCTGGGCTACGTGAGGCTCGACGACGACCACGCCGCCCACTTGGGCTCTGCCGCGTTGATCCTGGGTCAGCAAGCTCAGGAGCAGCACTCGCTGACCCAGACCGCGCGACCGGTGCTCGATGAATTGGCGCAGCAGACAGGTGAGAATGTCCACCTCGTGGTGCGCGAGGGGCACCATTCCCTGGTGATCGATGTCCGCACCTCCCCTCATCCTGTCCGGATGTTCGCCCGGGTCGGCCGGATCGGGCCCCTGCACGCTGGGGGCTCGTCCAAGGTGCTGCTGGCGTATGCACCAAGCGAGGTGCTCGCTGCCCTGCTCCGTACGCCGCTCGAGCGGTTCACCGCCCGCACCATCACGGAGCCAGCGACTCTGGAACAGGAGTTGCGGCAGATCCGGGAGGACGGCGCCCACGTCGCCATCTCGGATCTCGAAGAAGAGACCTTCTCGATCGCCGCCCCGATCTTCGATTTCCAGGGCCAGGTGGTCGCCTCACTCAGCGTGGCTGGCCCCCTGATGCGGCTCAACGCAGAAAAGCAGAGGCAGTATCTGGACGGCGTGCAGGAGGCCAGCCGGCAGCTCTCCATGAAGCTGGGAATGACTTCAGACAGGCAGGACCGTTTCTAAACCAGCGGCCACGTCGTAGGTCGTTCCATCATCGCTGGCGGCCGGGTTTTCCTTGACCTGGCCCGCAGCAAACCGAACCTCAGGCCGTCCCTCCCGTGAGTGTTGACCTCCGGAACGCATGCTTCTGATTGCTTGTTCTAGGGGAAGCGGAAACGCTTGTGTGGCGTCATGATGAAGGGTCTCTCTGCGGGCATGTCGGCTTAGGCAGTCTTGAGCGCGTTTCCGCCGCCCCAATCGTTGCCCGCTTCGCCCGTGTCACCGTGTTAAGCGGTATTTTTGCCCGGTGACGGTGCGACAGCGGGCAGCCTGGATCACCAGCACGTGATCAGCGTTCACCTGGAATCTCCCGAATCGCGGCTCCAGAGCTCCCAGGTGATCAGTAGAAATAACCTCTGGAACGTCGTCTTGACCAGGAGGCGCTGCACGAACCCGTGGCTTGTCTACGGTCGTCCGGGGTCAGTGACAACTCCCATTCAGGGCCGTACAGACGTCAATCAAATGCCAGGGGCGACAGGGACGGGGTTGCTGAGCCAAGAGACAAGCGCTTGAAATGCGCTATTCGCGGAGGGTTCCGTGGTTAACCTCAGTGCCCACGTTGGTGGAGCATTCCCTGGACCTCCCGATCACTCAGTAGGAAGCGGGGGTATAGCCCCCTGGGCCTGCCCGATGAGCCTCACCGGGAAAGGATGGGGTCTGGCGTCGTTCACGGACGGTCGGTCAGCCTCTCCCCGGCCCGGTACTGAGCCGCTGCTGTTTCAAACCCGGCGGCGTCCGGGCCAGTAACGATCACGCCGTACATCAGGGCGTCCGCGCCCGCCGCCCGCAGCGCTGCCAGGTCGGCAGGCCGGATGTGCTTTTGGGTCGGCACAATCAGCAGCGCCCCTGTGCGGCGGCGCAAATCGGCGTACTTGAGCAGGTCGGCCACCGTCAGCGGCCCGCCGTATTCGGTGTGCTGAATGACCGATGCTTCCAGCAGTGCGCCGGGCGGCAGCAGTCCAGCCCAATTCGGGGGCGAGCGGTCGTCCAACGCCACCAGGAGTTCAGGGCCAGCCTCAAACGCCCGCGCGGGGAGGGCGTGCGCGTAACCGCTGATAAAGTCCAGCCCGCACTCGGCAGCCAGGTCGAGTGCCGCGTCTACAGTACCGGGCTGATCTCCCAGCACCGCCCCCAGCGGCACGTCCGGGGCCAGGTCGCGAAGCCGGGCGATGAGCCCGGGTTGGTCTGCCAGGGTCGGCGCTACCTGCTGACTGGCACGGTGCGTCAGGCCAAAGTGCAGCTTAAGGGCATGTGCCCCGCCCCGCAGGGCCGCCTGCGCGTAAGCCAGGTCGTTGACGGGCAAGCTGGCGATCAGGGCCAGTTCCTGCCGCGCTTTGGCGGCCAAGATCACCGCGCTGAGACGCTGAGACGAAACCGAACGGGTAGGCATTTCATCCTCCTGGGAGAGCGCGGCATTGACAGAGGGGGCGCCGACTCCAATAATGATAATACGCATAATCAAAGTTCTCCGGAGGTTGCATATGAACCGATTCGGTCTGATCCTCAGTGTGTCCGCCCTGCTCGCCACTTCGTTTGCAGGAGCGCAGAAGGTCAACCTGCGCTTCTCCACCTGGGCCGGCGGAGACGGCCTGGCCCTCCTGCAGCAGTTGGCGCAGGAGTACGCCGCGCAGAATGCAGGCGTTCAGGTCAGCGTAGAGGTCACGCCTTTTGCCGACTACGCCCGCAAAGTCGCGGTGCAGATCGCTTCCGGCGACAGTCCAGATGTGGGTTGGCTGGCGGAACAGAGCGTGCCGACCTTCCTGGCCAGCCGCTCCCTGCTCGACCTCAGCAGCCTCACGGCAAACCGCGCGTTTAATGTGGCTGACTTTCCGGTGAGTGCCCTGAGCCTCTGGAAGCAGGGGAAGGGCGTGTACGGCGTGCCGTTTTCCAACTCGCCGCAGGTGCTGTTTTACAACAAAGACCTGTTCAAAACCGCTGCAGTGGTCACTCCCCTTCAGCAGTACAGCAAAGGAACGTGGGACTACGCCGCCTTCCGCGCCGCTGCCAAAGCCATCACCGACAAGACCGACGCCTTCGGGGGCCGGATCATGCGCCTCGACGTCAAGGCCTGGAACAGCGGCACCCTCGGTGTGCTGTGGTCACACGGCGGCAACGCCTTTGACAGCACCCTCAAGTGCGCGCTGAACTCGCCCGGCAGCGTGCGGGCGTTTCAGCTGATGCACGATATGACCTTCAAAGACCAGTCGCTCCCACGCCCCGGCGATCAGACGACCTTTCAGGGCGGGCGGCTCGGCATGTACATCGACAACGTCAGCTTCAGCGCCCAACTCAAAGACGCGCCCTTCAAGTGGGGCATCGCGCCGCTGCCCAAAGGCCCGGCTGGCCGCGTGACGCAGCTGGGCCAGGCCGGATACGTGGTCTTTGCTCGCTCGGCCTATCCCAGGGAAGCGCAGGCGTTCTTGCAGTACCTGGCCTCGCCCACGGTTATGGCCCGGACGGCCAAATTCTTCCCGCCGCCCCGCAAGAGTGTCCTGACCAGCCGGGCCTACCTCACCAGCAACCCCGCCATTCCTGCCGCCGACCTCAAAACCGCGCTCGTGAATCAGCTCCCCAGTGCCCGCGTCTTCCGCACCGGAGACAATTTCCTCCGGGCCAACGACGTGATCGCCGGCGGGATCGAGCGCCTCTACCAGCCGGGGGCCAATGTCAGTGCCGTTCTGAATGACCTGTGCAAGCAGGTGGACGGGCTGTGACGTCGGGTACGCGCCCTCCCCGGCCTGGACTGGGTCGGCGCGTCCTGAACCGGCGCGGGCGCGAAGGCTGGGCTGGGTGGCTGCTGGTCGCGCCCTACGTGCTGGGCATGCTGATCTTCGTGATCGGGCCATTGGTGGCGGTGTTGGGCGTGTCGCTGACGCAGTGGTCGCTGCTGGACGCGCCACGCTGGGTGGGCCTCGGCAACTACGCCCGCCTGGCCACCGACCCCGCTTTTGGGCGCAGCGCCGCCGTGACCGGAGTCTTTACGCTGGGTATTCTGGCGATCAACATCAGCGTGGCCCTGGCCCTGGCCTCGCTGCTCAATGTGCGGCTGCGCGGCATCGGCCTGTTCCGCACCCTGATTTTTTCTCCGGTGGTCATGCCAGTGGTGGCCTGGGCCCTGATCTGGAAGTTCTTGCTGCAACCGGAAGGCCCGGTGAACAGCGGTCTGGCCGGCCTGGGCTTTGGCGGGGCCAACCTGCTGTTTGACCCGGCCACGGCGCTGTGGGCGGTTATCCTGATCGAGGTGCTCAAGGCGGTGGGCCTCAACACCGTCATCTTCTTGAGTGCCTTACAGGGCGTGCCTCCCGAACTGCACGAGGCGGCCCGGCTCGACGGCGCGTCCCCCTGGCAGGCGTTTTGGCGCATCACGCTGCCGCTGATCTCTCCCACCTTCTTTCTGGTGTTTATCGTCACGCTGATCGGGGCGCTTAAGCTCTTTACGCCCGTGTATGTGCTGACAGGTGGTGGCCCCGCCGACGCCACGACTACCCTGATCCTGTATATGTTCAAGCAGGGCTTCCAGTTTTTTGAATTTGGGTATGCCAGTGCCGTCGCCACGGTGCTGTTTGTGGCGGTGTTGGGGCTGACCTTGGCCCAGTGGGCGCTGCGCCGGCGGCTGGTGTTTTATGAAGACTGAGGGAGTGGGTGCAGGCCGGTGGACGGCCCCTGAAGCGGCCCCTGCACGTCGTCCGGTTCGGTGGAGTTGGCTGCTGTACCTCGTGCTGGCCCTGGTTTCGTTGCCCTTTCTTCTGCCGCTGCTGTGGCTCTTCGTCTCGGCCTTCAAGTCCACCTCGGCCATTTTTGGCAGCCCCTTTGACCTGAAGGTGTCGGCCCTGACCATGACCAATTTTGCGCAGGTGTTCGCGGACTACCCCTTTGCCCGGCAGTATTTCAACAGCCTCTATATCGCCGCGCTGGTGGTGCCGCTCACGGCAGCGATGGCGGCCACGGCCGGATACGCCTTTGCCCGGTTGCAGTTTCCGGGACGCGACCTGGTCTTTATCCTCAGTCTGCTGGCGATGATGGTGCCCAGCGAACTCACCGCCGTGCCGCAGTTCGTGTTGTTCAGTCGCCTCGGCCTGACCAACAGCCACCTGCCGGTGATCGTCCTGCAAATCTTCAGTGCCACCGGGGCATTTGCGGTGTTCTTGATGCGCCAGCATTTTATTACCCTGCCGCGCGAGCTTGAAGACGCGGGCCGGGTCGACGGCCTGGGCACCCTCGGCGTGTTCTGGTTTATCCTGCTGCCGCTGTCGCGTCCGGCGCTGGCGACTGCCGCCATTTTTGCCGTGCTGAACTCCTGGAACGACTACTTCAATCCCTTGATCTACCTGAGCCGGGAGGGCCTGCTGACCCTGCCCCTGGCCCTTCAGCGATTTACTGACCCCCTCGGCGGCGTGTACTGGAATCTCACTCTCGCGGCGGGCGTCCTGGTGGCGCTGCCGGTGCTGCTGGCTTTTATGCTGGCGCAGCGGCAGTTCATCGAGAGCCTGGCGGCCAGCGGTACCAAAGGCTGATATGCAAGAACACTCTTACGACATCCTGATCGTGGGCGGCGGCACAGGCGGGGTCGCTGCCGCGCTCGCGGCCCTGCGCCTGGGCCGCCGCGTCCTCCTGACCGAAGAAACCGACTGGATCGGTGGGCAACTCACCTCTCAGGCCGTGCCGCCTGATGAGGGCGTCTGGATTGAAGAGGTCGGGTGCACCGCCAGTTACCGGGCCTTCCGCAACGGCGTGCGGGCCTATTACCACGAGCACTATCCCCTGCGCCCTGAATCGCGGGCCGAAGTGCACCTCAATCCTGGAGCAGGCACAGTGAGCCGTCTGTGCCACGAACCACGGGTGGCGCTGGCGGTGCTGGAGGGATTGCTGGCCCCCTACCGCGCCAACCGTCAGCTGGAGATCTGGCTCGATACCCGCCCTGTGGCCGTAGAAGTGGACGGCGACCGCGTGACCGCCGTCACGGTCGAACATGGCCCGTCTGGTGAGCAGCAGGTGGTGACCGCCCAGTACGTGCTGGACGCCACGGAACTGGGGGAACTGCTGGAACTGGGCGGCGTGGAGAGCGTCATCGGCGCCGAAGGGCAAGACCAGACCGGCGAGCCGCACGCCTTGGCTCAGGCCGATCCCCTGAACCAGCAGGCCATCAGCTGGTGCTTTGCCATGGATCACCTCGGGGGCGAAGACCACACCATCGACCGGCCTGCGGGCTACGACTTCTGGCGCAGCTATCAGGCCGATTTCTGGCCCGGAAAACAGCTCAGCTGGACGCTGTGCCATCCGATCACGCACCGGGCGGTCTTCCGCGACCTGTTCGGCAACCCCGACGAGACCCCGCACGGCGGAGACCTGTGGCACTTCCGGCGCATTCTGGCCCGCCGCCATTACCCGGAGGGGCGCTACCGCAGCGACGTGACGCTGGTGAACTGGCCGCAGATCGACTACTGGTTGGGGCCAGTCCTGGGAGTCGACCCCGCCGAGCGCGAGCGGCACTTGGCCGGAGCGCGGGACTTGAGCCTGAGCCTGCTGTACTGGATGCAAACCGAAGCGCCCCGGCACGACGGCCCTGGCCACGGCTACCCCGGTCTGCGGCTGCGCGGCGACGTGACCGGCACCCGGCATGGGCTGGCCAAAGCCATCTACGTGCGGGAATCTCGGCGCATTCAGGCGGAATTCACGGTGCTCGAACAGATGGTGGGCGTCGAGGCACGGGGGCCGCTGCAAGGCGCACAGACCTTTGCCGATTCGGTGGGCATCGGCCAGTACCGCATCGACCTGCATCCCTCCACACGGGGACGCAATTACGTCGACATCGCGTCTTGGCCGTTTCAGATTCCCCTGGGAGCGCTGATCCCCGTGCGCATGGAAAATCTGCTGCCTGCCGCCAAAAACCTGGGCGTCACGCACATCACCAACGGGTGCTACCGCCTCCATCCGGTGGAGTGGAACATTGGTGAGGTCGCGGGCGCGTTGGCCGCGCACGCCCTGAACACGGGCCGCACGCCCCGGCAGGTACGCGGCACTCCGTCATTGCTGGCCGACTTTCAGGCGTTGCTGGCCGATTCGTTGGGGGTCGAGCTGCAGTGGCCCGAAGCCCAGCGACTGACGCCCTCACCGGGCTTTTAGGGCCATGGTGCACAGGGGACGGCACGGGGCACAGGCCTCTGTGGACGCCTTTCTTCTCTAGAATGGCTTCCGTGACTCCGGCCCGCCGCAAACGTCCCACCCAGCGCGAGGTCGCCGAGCGAGCAGGGGTCTCTCAAGCGGCTGTGTCGCAGGTGCTCAATGGGGGCGGCGGGCAGGTGCGGATTCCCGACTCTACCCGGCAGCGCGTCTTGCAGGTCATGGCCGATCTCGGTTACGTGCCCAACGTGGCCGCCCGCCGCCTGGCCGGGGGGCACAACCGCATTCTGGGCGTGTTTACCTATGAACCGGTCTTTCCGTCCAGCACCCGCGATTTTTTTACACCCTTTTTGCAGGGCATCGAGGAAACGGCGGCTGAACAGGATTACGACCTGCTGCTGCACACCCGGCCAGCCGCGTCTGGCGGCCCCCGCCCGCTCTACCGGGGAGGCACCAGCCGCCTGCGCCTGGCCGACGGCACCGTGATGCTGGGTCAGTTGGACAGCGCCCGGCGAGACGACCTGCTCCGGCTGCTGGGCGAAGGGCACCCAGTGGTCTTTATCGGCCGCCGAAATGTGCCGGGCGCGCAGCTGAGCTACGTTACCGCCGATTACGCGGCGGCCACGGGGCAGGTATTGGCCGACCTGGTCGCCAGGGGCCACCGCCGCACGCTGTATCTGGGCGCACCGGTGGGGCACGAATCGGCCCTCGACCGGGAGCAAGGTTACCGGGAAGGGCTGGAGGCTTCGGGAACGGGGGGCGAGGTGGCGCGGCCTGCCGAAATCAATAGCTCCTTTGTGGCCCAGCAGTTGGCTGCAGGCGTGACTGGCCTGCTGATGGAAAACGAGCGGCTTGCCAAAGCATGGATCGAAGCCGCAGCGGCGCAGGGTCACCACTGGCCAGCGCAGTACAGCTTTGCTGTGTTGGGCGATCCGATCTATTCGGGCGAGTTGCCGGCAGAGTGGGCACACTTCCGGATTCCCCGGCTCGCTATGGGCCGTGCGTCGGTGAGCCTGTTAACTGCTTTGTTGGCTGGACAGCCGCCCGCATCCGTCAGCCTGCCCTGCGAATGGGTGGAGGGACGGAGTGTAGGTGCGCTGGAATGGGCTTGACCTTCAGGCGCCGAGATCTTGGGGATCAGCGCTTAGGTGTTGTACCGCTGGGCCCGCGAGCTGGGTGCCCAAGGCGCGGCAGCATTTCCTGGTCATGAAAAAGCAGGCCTGCCCCCGGAGTCATTGGAGATTAAACGCCTCCGCCTCCAGCGCGAATTGGACATCGCCCGCCAGGAGCGGAACGTGCTCAGGGAGCCGTGGGCGTCCGTTGAGCTCGATACGCCCATGAGAACGCCGCTCCTCCGCACGAGCACGCCTGCCCGCTGCTTGGCGAAAGGAACATCGATGCGCTTTCCGTTGTACCCAAGCGCACCGACAGAAGTTCCGCCTGGAGGTGATGTACCGCGTGTTGGACGTCACAAGAAGTGGGTACTTCAACAGATGGCCTTTGCGGGAGGGAATCCACCCCCAGGAGTCATTCATCATTCGGATCGCGGGTCGCCATACACGAGTGGCCTGCGTCCAGGTGGGTGGTGCCGTGCCCAGCATGGGGAAGAAAGGAGACTGCTGTGACAACGCGGTGGTGGAATCGTTTTTTTCGACCTTGAAACGGGAGTTGCCGTTAGGCGAGGTGTTTCACACGCGCCAGGAGGGACGCAGCCAGGGTTTCGAGCATCTGGAGGTCTTCTATAACCGCCAGCGGCGGCATTCGACTCTGAGTGATAAAACCCCGCTAGAATTCCATCAGCGTTCACGCCGTGGCGTAACTGCAAATAGGCAAGATCGAGGCAAGCTCACTCCGTTGGGTTAAGAACCTCGCCATTGCCAGTGCGCCCTCCCTAGAACTTCAGGCGGGTGCTGTCCATGCCGCCATCGACATCAATGATGCTGCCGTGCACGAAGGCGGCCTCATCGGAGACCAGAAAGCGTACCGCATAGGCAATGTCAACCGGGCGAACCGGGCGACCGGCCACGGTTCCAGCGGTCATCGCGTCCAGGGCCGAGCTGTAGGCGGCGTTGCCGGGCGTCAGGGTGGCGCCAGGAGCGACCGTATTCACGCGGACGCCACGCGGGCCGTATTCCGCCGCCCAGTTGCGGGTCAGCTGTTCGATGGCGGCTTTCGAGGCGGTGTACATGGCGCCGCTGGACGTGCCGATCCGGCCCATCCACGAGCCGATATTGACGATGTGACCCGTGCCGCGTTCGACCATTCCCGGCGCAAGAGCACCGACCAGCACGTGCGGGGCACGGATGTTGATGTTGAGCATCGCCTCCAGATCGGCGTCGGGCAGATCCTCGGTGGCCGTAACTGGATAGACGCCAGCATTGTTGACCACGATATCGACCTGGCCGCCAAGGGCCGCCGTGGCTTTCTGCGCAAAGGTGCGGATACTGTCCGGCGAACCCACCAGATCGGCGGCCACCGCGAATGCCTGCCCACCAGCCTGAACGATGGTGTCCACCACCTGCTGGGCGCGGGCAGTGTCGCGTCCACTGACGACCACTGCTGCCCCTGAAGCCGCCAGAACCAGGGCAATGGCCTCGCCGATACCGCTGGTGGAACCAGTGACCAGGGCAGTTTTGCCCGTGAGACGGCGGTCAGTGGGCAGAGACGCGAGGAGTGCTGAATTGGTTTGTAAGGTGTGCATGGTGAATCCTCCTGGGAACAGACGACACGCCGTCTGCTCAAAGCGGTTGCATTTTGCAACCAGTTGCACGTTAACCGAACTGGTACGATAATGCAACCAGTGAAAGCCGCATTGAACCATCCACGTGAATCAGAGGCTGTGAGATCCGGCTGTCCAGTCAGTCTCGGATTGGACATTTTTGGGGATCGCTGGACGCTGTTGATCGTCCGCGACCTGATGTTCAGCGGCAAGCGTCATTACCGCGAAATGCTGGCCTCGGACGAGCATATTTCCTCCAACATTCTGGCCGACCGGTTGAAAATGCTGCTGGCCGAGGGCATCATCCGGAAATCGGAAGACCCCAGTCATCAGCAAAAAGTGGTCTACAGCTTGACCGAGAAGGGCATTGCCTTGCTGCCGGTGCTGATGGCGATCAGCGAGTGGAGTCACCGCTACCGTCCCGTCGGTGAGGCGTACCGTCCGGCCAGCCCCCCTCCTGAGCCGCAGCTTCCGGCGGCTTGGGCGCAGGAGATGGCGAAGGTGCGTGCAGCGCACTTGACCCCAGATTCTCTGGCAGTGGAGCGTCCCGGTGAACACACTGCCCGCTCCTGAACAGCATTGACACCGCACACGAAAGCCGCACGACCGTCCGCCTAGGTCGGCTTTGGCCGAAGCCAGGACACGTTCCCTTCTCTGCGCCCTCCCGGCCCGAATTCCCCTCATTGCATCCCGGATTCCGCCTCGGGGAAAGCAAGATGAGGTTCCTTTGAGCACCCAGTGCGCACCGTCAAACGGCAGTCGGGAGAATCGGCCAAGGGCCTCTGGAAGCAGTGACTGACAGCCCAGAGTGCCTCCCCCAGTTGGCTTGGTCGGTGGTTCCTGGTCGGTGACTGGGGCTGCTGTAGTGCGTGAACTTCACACTCTTCCTACGGTGGTCTGCGGCTCAGTGAAAGCACCCGCTTCGGCGCTGAGGCCCGGCTGGTGCCCGGCTGCCGGCGGCGCTACTCTGCAGTGCGGCAACCACAGGAGGATCTTGATATGACCGTTCCACGATTTGGTTTGGGCACCTTCCGTCTCAAGGGTGACGTCGTCCGCGACGTTGTCCGCATAAGTCTGGAACTGGGCTACCGCGCCATCGACACCGCGCAGGGGTACGAGAACGAAGCAGAGATCGGCGATGTCTTGCAGGAGTCCGGGCTGCCCAGAGCCGAGGTTTTTCTCACGACCAAGATCAAACCCGCACATTTCCGCCGTGAGGCGCTGCTCTCCAGCCTTCAGGAGAGCGTGGACAGGCTGCGGGTCGATCAGGTTGATCTGACGTTGATTCATTGGCCCGTCCCGAACGGCGAGGTAAAGCCTGAGGAGTATCTCAGCGCCCTGAAAGAAGCCCAGTCGCGGGGGCTGACCAAGCAGATAGGCGTATCGAACTTCAACATTGCCGGACTTCGTGAGGCCCGCGAAATTCTGGGCGACACTCCCATTGCGACCAACCAGGTCGAAATTCACCCTTACCTGCAAAACCGCAAGTTGGTCGAGTTTGCCCACAAGGAAGGACTTCACCTGACGTCCTACATGACGTTGGCGGTCGGGAAGGTCATGGGCGACGAGGTACTGCAAGACATCGCCCACATCCACGGAGCCACCCCCGCACAGGTGGCCCTGGCCTGGGCGATGCAGCAGGGCTTTTCGGTGATTCCGTCTTCCACGAAGCGGGCGAATCTCGGAAGCAATCTCGAGGCCCAGAACCTGACCCTGACCGAAGAGGACATGGCCCGCATCGCTGCGCTAGACCGGGGCGGCGCAGAGCGCATTGCCAGTCCCGCCACAGCAGCCCCCGACTGGGATTAAGAACCGGAGACAGCCCTTTAGAGCTGCAGATCCAAACTCACTCTTCCCAGCCCTCGCCCCGGTACTATATCGATATAGGATTGATCGATAGAGTACCGGAAGAGGTTCCTCCCCCACGCTCTCCTCTGCACCGATTTTTTGCAGCTCACCCTGTTGTTATGGAGAAACATGACCCAGCCAAGCGCGCCTCGTCTGACCATCTGGAATGAATTTCGCCACGAACTAGAAAATCCCAAGGTGCGCGCTGTCTATCCGGACGGAATCCATCAGGCCATTGCCGCTGGCCTGCGGAACCAGGGCCTGACAGAGCTGCAACTGGCGACTCTGGATGAGCCTGAGCATGGGCTGAGCACTGAAGTGTTGGACAACACGGACGTACTGCTGTGGTGGGGGCACAAAGCCCATGACGAGGTGTCCGACGAAATTGTGAACCGGGTGGTGGAGCGGGTGCTGGACGGCATGGGCCTGATCGTGCTTCATTCGGGCCACTTCAGCAAAGTGTTTAAACGCCTGATGGGCACCAGTTGCGACCTGAAATGGCGCGAGGCCAATGACCGCGAGCGGCTGTGGGTCGTGCAGCCCGGCCACCCGATCAGCGCGGGGGTCGGTGAGTACCTGGAACTTGAGGCGGAAGAAATGTACGGCGAGCATTTTGATATTCCCGCGCCTGACGAACTGATTTTCGTCAGCTGGTTCAGCGGCGGCGAGGTGTTCCGCAGCGGGTGTACGTATACCCGGGGCAGCGGCAAAATCTTTTATTTCCGTCCTGGCCACGAAACCTACCCGACCTACCACCACGAGGGCATTCAGAGAATTATTGCCAACGCCGCACGCTGGGCCGCCCCGACTTTGGGCGCGCCCCGGTCTTTCGGCAACCGCCAGCCGCTGGAAGCTTTGCCGGAGCGCCGTTCGTGAGTCAGCCCACCAGCCAGCCCCTGAGCCAGCCGCTGAATGTGGGCATCATCGGTGCAGGCGGCATCTCTCAGCGCCATTTTGAGGGGTACAGGCTGGGCGGGGCCACCGTAGCCGCATTTGCGGATGTCAGCGAGAGCACCCGCAAGCAGCGTGAACAGGAGTGGCAGGCTCGGGGCTACGCCAGCTTGGGGGACATGCTCGACCGCGAATCGCTGCAAGCGGTCAGTATCTGCTCACCGAACGCCTTTCATGCGCCCGCCGCTATAGAGTGCCTGCGCCGGGGCATTCATGTGCTGTGCGAAAAACCGTTGTCCCTTGACCTGACCGCCTGCGGCGAGATGATTGAGGCGGCGCGGCTGAGCGGGGCAGTGCTGCAAACTGGACATCACCTGCGCTCCAGCCCACAGGTCGAGACGGCCAAACGCCTGATCGATGAGGGGCGCATTGGGCAGGTGACTTTTATGCGCCTGCGGCAGGCGCACGACTGGGGCGGCGCGGCCGCGGTGCGTGGCGTGTTCGGCAGCAAATCGGCCAGCGGCGGCGGAACCCTGCTCGACAACGGCTGTCACATGATGGACCTGGCCCGGCACTTTGGCGGCGATGTGAGCAGTATTTTCGCCCGGGTCAGTACTCTCAAGTTCGACATAGAAGTAGAAGACGTGAGTCTGGCGAGCCTGGAATTTGAAAGCGGCGCTCAGGGCAGTGTGGAAAACAGTTGGAGTGCGACCGGCTGGGAGGAGAGTTTCGCCGTGTACGGCACGCTCGGGTCGCTGGAATGCAGCAACCGGCTGGGGCCGCCTCGGCTGCGGCTGCTGACGCGCGAATACGGCTTCGGCACCTGGGACAAGGGCGACGAGACGTGGTACGACTTTGCGACGCCGGCCAATGGACACGTCCGGAGCATCCAGCACTTCCTGGCGTCGATTACCCAGGGCCTGCCCGTCGTATGCAGCGGTGAAGATGGCCGCGAGAGCGTTCGCCTGGTTCTGGGCGGATATGAAAGCGCCCGCACCAAACTTCCAGTGAACGTCTGATCTATTCCGGCGGTTGTGTTGCCTTTACTCGGTCGCGGGATGGTGACCGTAGGTGATCGAAAGTAAACCCCACAAGTGCAGCTTTGAGGTCAGCCACGAGACCCTTTGCGAATGGTGCATCAAGTCCAGTGCCTTGTTCCCAGTGGTTCCTGGATGAGGTCTGTACGGCGGTAGATGGTGTCTGGCATGGGGTCTGGCGCGCGGTGAACGAGCACGGGTTCGTGCAGGCTTGAAGAAGAGCTATGAACCCATCCTTCAGCTTTGGTCTGGTGTTGGTTACGCTGGTGTAGGGACTCACGGCAGCGAGAACGTTGTCTGCTGATCAGCAGGCCCTGCACACTCAATTCACGGTGGAGCGGGGCCAAGACTGTGAACCCTGGGTTGCCCCTTTGGCCCGGCAATGGATGTTTCCGGATCTGATGAAGTCGCGGCCCGGCAGCCGGCCGTTGGCGCGCTGTTCTGCCTTCTCTGATCAACCATGCTCAGGTGCGTGCACTGTGGCGCACCGCACTGCAAAAGCAGGGGTACGCTGTGCAGGCCTGGGAAAAGCGGGATGGCCGTTGGTTTCTCCTGGCGAGTGTCGGTCACATCCAAACAAGCCGGCTCCTTTGCCCTGACCAACAGCATTGACGCCGAAGTCACACCAGAAGCGGGCCTGATCACCTGTGTTGGGATGGAATCGGCCCGCCTGCGCTGAAGCTCACAGCGTCTGGCCAGGGTCAGGTGGAGGGGCAGGGGAGGTGGGTCAAGCTCTTGCCAGTGACCCAAAGCCCTTGCTGTCCTTGTTGAGCCTTATTCAGCGGCGTTCGCTTCCGCCAGCACGCGCCGGGTCGTGTCGCTGGCGAGCTTGCCGTCGTAGGCTCCCTCATGCTGCGTTTTGAGGAACTGCATGACCGCGCCGATACTCCCGGCCCCCTGCGTCACGGCGATTCGAATGGCTGTTTCCAACGCCTCCGGGGAAAGCTGCCGCGCACTCAGGTCGGCCTGTGCCTGACGCTGGGCTTCGGTGGCCTGTGCGTGCAACTGCTGCAACACAGGCAGTTCCAGATCAATGGAGGCGGTGTCGCGGCCCAGCCCGGCCAACTGCTCGCGCTCCCGAACCAGGGCAGTCAGTTGATCCGTCAGCACGCCCGCAATCAGTACGGCTGGGTCGGTGCCGGGCTTGTTCTTGGCCAGCGTTTCCACGTCTCCGATCACGCGGCCCAGTACGGCGGTGTGGGCCGCGTCTTTTTGCTTGCGGGCGCTGAGGTGCTGGGCTTTTAGGGTGTCTAAGTTCATGGAGGTCTCCTCTGGAGGTCAGGCAGGAAAAAGGGGATGTAGAAGCGAGAAGCGGGCGCACGTCCGGTAGGGGCCGGAGGGTGTGCTTCATCGGCCGCCAGGGCTTTTCGCTCAGACCGGATCGGCAGGCTGTCGACCCGCCAGCGCAGGTCGTGAACCTCGGCGCGCTGGGCCAAGCCGCGCCGGACTTCGACCAGAGTATCGCCTCCGGGGAGTCCGGAGAGGCTCTGATCCAGAACGTGCGGGCAGGGACCAGAGGTGGCGGGGACAGGAGCGGCCGGGTGTGCGGATTCAGCGGGTTCCAGGAGACCCACTGCCAGCGCCTGCAACGCGCCCTGCACGCGGCGGGGTCAGGTGGCCCGCGTGGAACTTTCCAGATGGCACACCCGTGGATCTGGGCCGTGCCTCACTGCCGAAAGGCGTACTGGCACACACAGACGGTTCTCAGGTCTCTCCACGCCCCATAACAGCCTGATTTCGCACCGCCGTGAACTGTTTACACTGGGACATGCGTGTCTTTGTGACTGGAGCCAGCGGATTCATTGGCCGTCGCCTCGTTCCCAAGCTGCTGCAGCGGGGTCACACGGTCACGGCGCTCGTTCGCCGTCCAGAGCGGGCCTTTCATCTGCAGGCCCTTGGTGTCAAGCTGGTGCCCGGTGACGTCACCCGCCCCGAGGGCCTGCAGGACGCGCTGCGCGGCACCGAGTGGCTGCTGCATCTGGCCAACCATTACTCGCTCCACGAGCACGATGAGCGGGTGTACGAGCGGGTCAATGTGGAAGGCAACCGCCACGTCATGCAGGCGGCCCTCGGCGCGGGGGTACGCAAGGTCGTTCACGTCAGCTCAGGCGTGAGTTATGGCGCGTCTCCGGATCAGCCCCTGCAGGAGGGCAGCCGGGTGGGCCCGCACCCCACCGCGTACTGGCGCACCAAACATGCCGGAGACCAGGTGGTGTGGCAGTTGGCCCAGCAAGGCCTCCCGGTGGTGGTGGTGTATCCCGGGGCCGTTGTGGGAGCCGGTGACCCCAATGCCACGGGCCAGTGGATTCGGCGTCTGGTGCGCCGCCAACAACCGGTGCGGGCCTTCGAGTCTCGCGGCTTCACCTGGGTTGCCGTCGACGATGTCGCCGAAGCCATCGTGCGGGCGGCGGAGACGAAGGGCAACGAGGGAGAGCGGTATCTGATCGGCCGGGAATACCTGACCAACGGAGAGTTCGTGGCGCTGGTGTCGACCTTGTCCGGTGTGCCGCGCCCAGTGCTGGTGCTGCCGGACGTGCTGGCGCAGGTCAGCGGCGTGGTGCTGGGCACTTTTGCCGGGCTGACCCGCACTTCCCCGCTCTGGGACGTGTCCCGCAGCAGCATGAACCATCTGGCGGCTGGCTTCCGGTTCGGCAGTGATAAGGCGGAGCGGGACCTGGGGCTGGTCTATACGGCGGTTCGGCAGGCAGTGGCCGAAGACATGGCCACCTTTCACCGGACGCCGGCCACCTGATCTCTGAACAGCGCCACCAAAGGAGATCATCGAATCCTTGACCTCTGAAGCGACCTGAAGAGTTGGGGGATTGACGCGCAAAGGCAACGTGCCTCACTATGGCCTCAGCTATCAAAGAATCCTTTGATAGTTAAAGGAGATTCTCTTGCCCCCGCGCCTCACCCCCCTGCGGATTCAATTGCTGCGGACGATTGCCCGCCTGACCGCCGAGAACGACGGCCCGCCCAGCGCGGCCGACTTGGCCCGTGCGTGCGGCCTGACCGAAGGCACCATCTCGTTTCATCTCAAGACCCTGCGGGACTTGGGCTATATCGGGCGCAGCGGGGCGCGTGGCCGACTGAATCTGACGGAGAAGACCCGCGCCTTGATTGGCATGGGACTGCCCATCTACGGCCAGATCGCCGCTGGGCCGCCGATTCTGGCCGAACAGGTGCCGGAACAGACCACGCCGAGTGTCGATGCCCTCTTGGGCGTGCGGGAAGGCGATTTCCTGCTTCAGATCCGGGGCGACTCGATGACTGGTATCGGCGTGATGGACGGCGATTATGTGTTGGTGCGGCCTGCGGCTGAAGTGCTGGACGGCGAAGTGGCGGTGGTGCTGATTCCGGGCGACAACGCGGCCACCCTCAAACGCCTGTACCACTTTGGCGACGAAGTGACGCTGATGAGTGAAAACCCCCACCATCCGCGCATGACCTTTCCGGCTGATCAGGTGCGGGTGCAGGGCCGGATGGTGGCCCGCCTGGGTGTGGCGGGGCCGAGGGTGAGCAAGGGGCGGGACTGAGCATGGCCGCCCACGTCGCTTGTGTCCTCCTTGCGCCGTGGCCGTTGACCCTGCTGAGCCGCTCACGTCCCGGCGTGCCTGTCGCCGTGCTGAGCGAGAGCCGAAGAGTCCTCTTTCCCTGTCCAGAGGCCCAACTTCAGGGCGTACAGACGGGTATGCGGGAGATGGCGGCGCTGAGCCGTTGCCCTGATCTGCACGCCGAAGTCGTTGCTGGCCCGGCAGCGAGTGCAGCGTGGGCAGAACTCTTGGAAGCCTTGTACGCCCGCTACAGCGACCGAGTAGAGGGACGGCAGGCGGGAATTGCCTTCTTGAAAGTCAGCCTGAACGCGGCCCGTGACCTCGCCGCAGCTTTGCACGCTCCCGTTGGGCTGGCAGACAGTCGAGAAGTGGCGCATTTGGCGGCTTTGCGGACCAGGTCAGGGGAAGTACGAGACGTCACAGGCGGGCAAGAGAAATCCTTCCTGAGCTTGATGCCCATTGAGCATTTGCAGGTCTTGGGTGTGCCGGATGCCCAACTCCAGAAATTAGCGTTTCTGGGGCTTCGGGGCTTGGCCGACCTGGTCAAGTGGAGCGCGGCGCAGCGGGAAGCGTTTTTGGGCGTGGATGTCGGGAAGAAAGTCAACCGTTTTCTGAAGGGCGAACGCAGTGGGGGAGTGGCAAAATATGTGCCAGGACAGAGCATTGAGGCGCACCTGAGTGTGGACGCGCCTCTGCTAGAACTGGGAGAAGCCGAAGCCGCGTTGACGGACCTGCTCTCTTCCCTCCTGCCTGAATTGCGGGGCCGCACCGCTGCCTACCTGACCCTCCATGCCGATACGGTGGGCGGCAGACTCAGTGCCACCCGTCCGCTGAAATGGCCGCTGGATGACGCTGGACTGCTCAGAATGGCCCTGCTGACCCTGCAAGACACGGACGCTTTGCCGCTGGGTGTAGATGCCATGACTGCCCAATTGTCGGGCCTTCAACAACCCGCCCGGATGGTGGGCCTCTGGGCAGGCATTGCTGAACTGGAAGTGACGAAGACGCTGCTTGACCGCTTCCCAGAGGCGTTGGTGCGCGTGCAGTGGCTTGATCCGTGGGCCTATTCCACCGATGCGCAATACCAATGGGTGGATTGGCAAACCGGGACGCTGCGGCAGACGATGATGACGCCCCAGCAAAGTCCGGTCACGCGCAGTCAACGCCGGGAAACAGCCATACAACAAGTGCTGGCCTTTTTTGAGGGGATGGCCCCATGAAAGCCGTGCAGCAAGAGATTGGGGTCACAATCCGCGAGGGGGGCTGCCCGCATTTGCTGTACTGGCAGGGCCGCACCTATCCCGTGAGCATCCTCTTGGATCAGTGGCGATTTGGAGGGCGCTGGTGGTTGGACGAGCAACCCCGTGACTGCTACCTCGTTCAAGCAGGCAACCTCGTGGCCGAACTGCACCATGAGGACATACCGGGGGGGCGCTGGTGGCTGGCCCGCCTTCAGGACTGACGCCCAAGACGTTGCCTGCTCTGCTTGCCTGCCAGAGCTACTTCTCCGAGGGCCGCAGCACGGTCAGTCCGGCCAGATTAGTAGAAGTGGCGGCGGAACGGAGCTTTGGGGCGGTGGGCCTGGCCGATTGGTGCAGCGTGGCCGGGGCGGTGGAACTGTTCGAGACGGCAAAAGAAAAAGGGATCAAGGCCGTCATCGGCGTGACCTTACCCGTCCTGTTTCCCAGTGTGCCCCGATCAGCCCAGCCCCACGAAGTCTTCCCTCTGGTGCTGCTTGCTAAATCGCGTGCTGGATATGGCCTGCTCTGCGAACTCGTGACGGAGATCAAGCTCAACACACCAGATGGCTTGCCCCTCTCTGCCTTGCAAGCGACTGCTGAACGGGGCCGCGAACACCTGGCCTGCTTGACCGGGGGCAGAAACGGATTTCCCACCGTGCTGGGCGAGCGCAAAGAGATCGCTAGGGCCACTGAATTCCTGCGGCTGTTCCGCGCCAGTTTCCCTTTTGATCTCTACCTGCAACTGGGCCACCAACACGCCCCTAATGAACGCCGCCGCTTGGATTACTTGCGTGGCTTGGCGCGGGATTTGAACTTGCCCACCGTTGCTGCCCCGGAAGTGTGTATGGCCGAAGCCGCCGATTATCCTCTGCTGGACGCCCTGAGCTGTGCGCGACTGGGTATAGATGTGGACACGCCGCACGCCGAGCGGCCCCGCAATGATGCCCGGCATGTCGGGACACCAGAGAGTTGGGCGGTGTCGTTGCCTTTCCCAGACGCACTCCTCAATTCTGGCAAACTCGCCGATGCTTGCACCTTTGACCTGCTCCCCGAACGTTTGGCTTCACCGGAGACACGGCTTCCACCCGGACAAACGCCACAAGCTGCTTTGGAAGACCGGGCGTGTGCGGCCCTCTCCCGTTACCCGGCAGACACCCGGCCCCAAGCTCAAGAACGCCTGACTTCCGAACTCGCGACTGTCGCTACCTTGGAGATGGCTGGATTCTTCCTCACCGCTGCTGAAGTCACCGACTACTGCCGCAGTCACGGGATTTTAGCCGCCGGAAGGGGTTCGGCAGCAGGATCAGTCCTGTGCTATCTGCTTGGCATCACCCTGTCTGATCCCATCAAACACAATCTGCTCTTTGAACGCTTCCTCCACACTGGGCGGGCCTCCATGCCGGATGTGGACATCGATATTGCGAGCAGCAGACGGGATCAAGTCTTGAGTTGGGTGGAAGAACGCTGGGGCAACGGGGGAGCAGGGGAAGCGATGGTCGCCAACCGCATCACGTATCGGTTGCCCTCAGCCGTACAGGATTTGGGCCGCGCTTTAGGGCTGCCACCAGAGTTGCGGGACAGATTGAGTCGGGCACTGGGCCGCGATTTCCGCCATCACCGTCCCCACCGGGCGAGGGAAGCTGAAGTCGTGTTCACTGAAGTGCTCGGCGATGCCCCAGTCAAAGAGGCGTTGCTCAGACTGCTTGACCGGATCGAACCCCGCTTTGTCCGGCACCTGGCCCCACACTCCGGCGGCGTGGTGCTGAGCAGCCAGCCTTTAACCCACTTTAGCCCGCTCACCCGCAGTTCGGGCGGCATTCGCATGTTGACCTTCGACAAGGACGATGTGGAAAAGCTGGGCCTGATCAAGCTTGATCTCCTAGGATTGCGAATGTTAGCCGCACTCGAACGGGCCAGAGAAGAAGTCCTGCGCCTCACCGGGGAATGGATCAACTACGGCGACTTGCCCGACGATGCACAAGTCTGGAAGCGTATTGCCAGCGGTGACACGATGGCCCTGTTCCAGATCGAAAGCCCGGCGCAGGTGCAGATGACGGCTCGGTTGCAACCGAAGACCATGACCCAACTTGCCCATCAGATCGCACTCGTCAGGCCGGGGCCGATTCAGAGCGGCACCGTGCATCCCTATGTGCGGCGGGCCAGAGGGGAAGAAGCTGTCCCTGATTTCCCCGAACCCTTGAAAACGATTCTGGCCCCAACGCACGGCACGCTGATGTTTCAGGAGCAGATTCTGAGGATCGCGGTGCAGTACGCGGGATTTTCTTGGCCGGATGCAGATCGCTTTAGGAGCAGACTCAGCAAAACCGAGGATGCAGCAGAACTCGCACAACTCAAGACCGCTTTCTTGGACGGGGCTGCGCTGACGACTGGGGCCTTTCCGTGGGAAGCCGAGTCTCTGTTCGACACCTGTGCAGCCTTCCGGGGCTATGGATTTGCGGAATCACATGCTCACGCTTTTGCTCAACATTCCTACGCTTCAGCCTGGATGCGCCAGCACCATCCCGCCGCATTTTTGGCTGGAGTGCTCACCGAAGCGCCGGGCATGTGGCCTGCCAGTACGATCAGCACCGAGGCCAGGCGTTGGGGCGTTCACTTGGCTCCGGTGTGCATGAATCGCTCAGGTGTGTCGTACCGGGCCGAATCCACCCAAACCGTCCGCATCCCCCTCACTGCTGTCGATGGCCTGAGTCTGGAGACTGCCCGCCAGATCGTGCAAGAACGCCTCACGGGGGGCAAGTTTCAAAGTGCTGAAGATTTTTATGACCGCGTGCAGGTCAAGCGGGACACCTTGGAGACGCTGATTCAAGCGGGAGCGCTTGACAGTCTTGGTCAGCACCGACGTGAGGCGACGTATCAACTGAGCACTTTGGCTCATGCTCGCCCTTCTGGAACCCGCGCCCTGCTGGGACTCATCACCGAACCGCCGGAGTTATCCGGGATGACCGAAGACCAACTGCTGTTTCTGGATCTGCACACCACCGGCCTGTCTGCCAGTGGCCGCCATCCCCTTGACGCCCACCGCACCCGCCTACGCGACATGGGCTGTGTGTCGCTGGGCCACTTAAAACACGGCCAACAAGTCTGGACAGCAGGGCTGATCGTCGCCAAGCAGCGCCCGCCCACGGCCAAAGGATTCGCCTTCTACGTGCTGGAAGACGCCAGCGCCCGTATTCAGGCCATCATCCCTCCAGACCTGTGGGAAGCGCACCGAGTCTTACTCCGAGACGCCCGCGCCCTGATCGTGCAGGGACAGGCCACCGTGACTGGGCAAGCGGTGACGGTGAAGGTAGCGAGGCTCAGTGAATTGCCTCTAGGAAGTTGGGCGACGGCGGCAGATTGAGGGGGCCTTTCCCCTAGCCCGTCTCTCTCGTGTGTTCGTCCTCAGGGAACTGTACGGCAGGATTGAGCAAGCCATGTATGAGGCGTCTCGACCACCTGTGCCAGCGCATGCAGCACGTCCAAACCCACGCTGCGCTCAATCTGTGCCAGAGACGACGGGTTCACCTGGGTGGCCTGCGACACGTCGAAAATAGACAGTGCCTGGGCATGCCGCACCGCCCGCAAGTTGGCCCCGAACACCGTCCTGAGGGTGCTGGCGGCCCGGCTGGGTTTTCTGGCCTTCTGCCGCCTGATTTGCTGCTGGCCACTGGCCTCGACGGACAGCTCATCAATCCCACGGTCACGGTGGTTCCGACTTGGGCGGCTGAAGGCGCTGTGTGACCGCATAAGCATCCGCCACGAGGGCCGGGAAGTCCACGGACTGCGGCACACCGCCGGTACTTTGATGTACCCCCGCACCAAGAACCTGCGGGCCGTTGCCCAATACTTGCACCATGCCCAGCTCGACACCGCCGCCAGCTATGCCGAACTGGACGGCAGTGAAGTCCGGGCCGCCTTTGACGGCGTCACCTTGGCTTGAATGACCCTGAGCGTTTCCGCCACCGCTCATCAGGCGCGCCCGTGTCAGAGCAAACACCGCCTAGATCTGCTGCGGGGACTGTCCAAGCGGAGAGCAGCCAGAGGGCTGTGGGAACTTCTCCCCGTTTAAGGGGACTGTCCAAGCTATTTGCCGTCCCTGCGTTCACACCACACAGGACAGGGCGGCCTTTCAGCCGCCCATGCTGCTGTTACCTGAATTTCCTCAGCGCCTCAGCCAAGCGCTGCGCAGGCCGATATAACTGGTATTGGGGAAGTGCTGGTAGCCCTGCACAGTTTTCCTGGCCGCTTCGTACTGGGTGCTAGAATAGAGGAACACCATCGGACTCAGCGTTACGAGGCGTTGCTGCACCTTGGCATACAGCGCCTTGCGTGCCGCCGCGTCCGCAATCTGACGGCCCTGATCCAGCCAGCCGTCGATGGTGGCGTCCTTGAAATTGGTCAGGTTGCCGCCGCTGTCTGAAGCGAAGGGCGTATACAGGTAGTCGTCAGGATCGCCTTGCCCACTCTCGCCCAAAATGGTGGCCATGTAGTTCTTCTTCAGAATATCGGGCAAGTACACGCTCCACTCCAGAGCCGTAATGTTGACCTTGATGCCGATAGGGGCCAACTGCGCCTGCAAGATTTCGGCGGGGATCCGGAGGAAATCGTAGGTGCTGGTCACCTTGAGGTTGAGGGTAAAACCGTTCGGAAGTCCTGCTTCTTTGAGGAGGGCGCGGGCTCTGTCCAGATTGGGCTTGCCGTAGCTGGGGTCGGGCTTGGCGTAATAGCTGCCTGTGGGGAACGTGGTACCCGCCGAAGCGATGCCGCCCACGCCCAACAGGGCCACGTCCACGATCTCCTGGTTGTTGATGGCATACGCGATGGCCCGCCGCACGCGGGGATCGTTCAGCGGCTTTTCGTTCACATTTAAGAACAGCGCGCGGTAGTTGGCGGCGGGGCCACCCAGCACATTGACGGCCGCATTGGCCTTCAGGCTGGTGATATCCGTGGACGGCACGTACTCGATCCAGTCCACCGTCCCGGTGCGCAGCGCCGTGACGCGGGCCGTGGGATCAGGCAGATAGCTATAGGTAATGCCGTCGAGGTACGGCAGCTTGTTGCCCTTGGCGTCTTTGCCCCAAAAATCTGGGTTTTTCCGGAGCACCATGCGGGTCTGGGGCACATACTCCATAAAACGGAAGGGCCCAGTCCCAATGGGGCGAGTGTTGAGTGTTGCGGCGGCCTCACGGGGCACAATGACATTCAGCGTAAAGGCCAACTTGCTCAGCAACGGTGAGAACGGCTTGCTCAGGGTGATCACGACGCTGGATTTGCTCGGGGCCGTCACGCTCTTGACCAGTTCAAAGTCTCCGATGCGGGGGGACTTGGTGGCCGGATTCTTGATCCGGTTGATGGAGTAGGCCACGTCGCTGGCCTCCAGCGCCCGTCCGTTGTGAAACTTGACCCCACTTCGGAGGGTAAACGTCCAGGTCAGGCCATCTTTGCTGGCTGTCCAGCGGGTCGCCAGCGACGGCACAATTTTTCCGCTGGCATCAAAGGCCACCAGGGTGTCATAGACGTTTTCCAATTGGTTGCGGGTGGACGTGGCCTCGGTGACGTGCGGGTCTAAGCCCACTGGATCGGCCTGCATGCCTGCCCGCAGAATCCCGCCGGAGGTTTGGGCGTGGGCTGTGCTGACCACCGCGCCAGAGAGGGCCAAGAGCAGTGTGACGGTCAGGGGACGGACAGCTCGGTGTTGGATAGGCATGGCTCCCTCCTGTAGGGGCAACGGGCAGTGGGGTCAGAACGGAAAGGTGGGGTTAACGGCTTAGCCGGGGGTCGAGGGCGTCACGCAGCGCGTCGCCCAGCAGATTGAAGCCCAGGACCGTGACCATGATGGCGAGGCCGGGCGCGATAGAAATCCAGGGGTTGGTCTCCAGAAAAGGGCGGCCATCGGCAATCATCTGGCCCCAAGCGGGAGCAGGCGGTTGGGTGCCCAGGCCCAGAAAGCTGAGTGCCGCTTCGCCGAGAATGGCGTAGGCGAGCCGCAAGCTCACTTCGACCAGTACCGGCCCCGTTGAATTGGGGAGCACGTGCCGCCACAGCAGCCGGGGGTCGGAAGCGCCCAGCGCCGTGCTGGCTTCGACATACATCGTGTCGCGGGTTCGCAGCACGGCGGCCCGCACGACTCGGGCAAAGGGCGCGATGTAGGCCACCGCGATGGCGAGGGTCAAGTTCCAGAATCCACCTCCCAAAAAGGCCAGCAGCGCGATCGCCAGCAAGATCGCGGGAAAGGCCAGCAGCACATCGGTCACGCGCATGATCAGGGTGTCGACCCAGCGCAGGTAATACCCTGCCAGCGCCCCCAACAACCCGCCGACCAACAAGGCCAGCGTGACGCTGATCAGGCTGACCGAGAGGCTAATGCGGCTGCCGAAGATGACCCGCGAAAGGAGATCGCGGCCATACAGGTCGGTGCCCAGCAGGTGCCGCAGCGATGGCCCCTGCATCCGGTCAATGGGCGCGTACTGAACCGGGTCATAGGGGGCCAGCACAGGGGCCAAGAGGGCGGCGGCCACGACGATCAAGACCAACACCAGCCCTGCCACTCCGCTGGGCGTGCGGAAAAAGAGCCGCACGGCCCGCCGAGTGGGGGAGAGGGGAGCCAGTCCCGCGCCGGATCCAGCCACAACTGTCACGAATACACCACCCGGCGGTCTATGACGCTGTACAGCAGATCCACGACCACATTCACCAACACGAAGCTCATGGCGATCCACAGCACCGCGCCCTGCACCACCGGATAGTCGCGCAGATTGATGCCCTCAAGGGCAAACCGCCCCACGCCGGGCAGCCCGAACAGTTGTTCGATGATGACTGCGCCGCCCAACAAATTGCCGACCTGCAAGCCGATGACCGTGACGACGGGAATCATGGCATTGCGCAGGGCGTGGCGCATGATGACCGTACCCGCCCGCAGCCCCTTGGCCCGGGCTGTTCGGATGTAGTCCTGCGACAGCACGTCCAGCAGACTGGCACGCACGATCCGGGTGGTGGCGGCAGCCAAACTGAAACTGAGGGCCAGCGCAGGCAAGAACATGCTGCGGAGATTGCCCCCCACGGATTCGGTGGGCGACACGTAGCCGTTGGGCGGAAACCAGCCCAGATTCAGGCTGAACAGGAGAATCATCAGAATGGCCAACCAGAATTCGGGAGCGGCCAGGCCGATCAGGACAAAGCCGCTGGACAGCAGGTCAGCCGCCTGACCACGCCGCAGCGCCGCGAGAATGCCCAGCGGCAACCCCACGAGCACGGCGAAGAACAGGGCCATCGCCGTAAGTTGCAGGGTCACGGGAAAGCGCAGCAACAGGTCTTGAAATACAGGTCGGTCAGTTCGCAGGCTGACGCCCAGATCTCCCTGCAGCAGGGCGGCAAACCACGTCCCGAACTGCATCCAGATCGGCTGATCCAGCCCAAACATGCGCCGCATTTCTGTTTGCTGTTCGGCACTGACATTTCCCTCAAGGCCGATCAGCTGCGTGACCACGTCGCCGGGCACCAGCCGCAACAGGGTAAACACCAGCACACTGACCCCCAGTGCAGCCAGGAGAGCCAGCAGAATGCGCCGGATCAGCCAGCCCAGGCTCATGGTCGTTCCAAGAGGACGTAACAGAGCGTCAGGTCTTCAAGTACTTCGCCCGAATGCACCTCGCCCGCCGGGATCAGGGTCACGTCGCCGCCGCGCAGCAGATAGTCGTGATCGCCGCTGACCGCCCGCAGCGAGCCGGAGAGGATGAACGAGATCTCGTCTTGTGGGTGGCTTGTGGGCGGCAGCACGGTGCCCGCAGGCAAGAACAACTGGCCGGTGTGGGCAGGCAGGCGTTGGAACGTGCCGGTGGACGCCTGAGCCGTAAGGGTGAGCCGTTCCATGAGAACCTCCAAACGCCGGGAAGATTGAAGACTGTGAAGACGGGGCGCAGCGGAACGCCTAAAACAACCGGGGCGTTCCAATCCAGAGGAGAAGCGTTTGGATCTCACTGGGATTGGCCCAGGCGTGGGGCGTGGTGCTGGGATGGTGAGCGCTGTCGCCAGGGCCGAGTTCAAAGCGCTCTGCTCCAACCGTGAGGATCAGATGGCCCTGCAACACATGCAAAAACTCTTCGCCAAGATGGCTGTTGGGCGGCGATTCGAAGCGGGGCTGAATATGAATCAGCAGCGGCTCTAACTGAAGATCGGTGCCCCGGCCAGCCAAGCTGCTGACCCGGTAGGGCAGCTCCTGCAAGTGCAGAAACGTGTGCGCGTCGCGGCGGGTCACGACGGTTTCATGCCGCTCTTCTGGCACGAAAAAAGTCAGATTCACGCCCAGAGCGCGGGCAATACTGGCGAGCGACGTGACGGTAGGGTTGGCTTGATGCCGCTCGATCTGCGAGAGGTAGGGGACAGACAGCCCACTGGTTTCACTGACAGCCTTGAGGGTCAACCCGAGGTGTCGCCGACGCGCACGGATTCGCGATCCCAACTGCATGTTTTCGCCTCCCGTGTGATCAAACCTTATCAGAATTATTCTGATATGTCAAAACTATTCTGATCATTCGGCGTGGCCATTGGAAGCCGGTTCAGGGCCGCTGGAGCAGCCCAAAGAAGGGCCTGATCAACGCCTACCCAGCGGGCGCTTTCACAGCTTGTCGCGGCCGCACGGTCTCCAAGGGTTATGTTGCCGCGACTGTTCAATACGTGTGGAAGGCCTGCTTCCGGTTGCTTTTTATGATGCGGGGGAACGCCCCTTCGGAAGCGGTGGTGACGGTTCTCAATGCGGGCGTGCAGACTCAGAAATTCTTCAGCGCGCCGCGTTGCCGCCTTCGTTCCTGACGCCGTGTAGGACATTGGGATTGTTCAATACTCTTGGTGCAGCGCATGGTGGAAAGCACCTGCTGGCAGTTGATGCGCGCTCAACTTGAACCTTTTCGAATCGCGGCTCCGTCGCTCCGCAGGTGATCAGTATGAATGACCTCTGGAACAGAATATTCACCCAGGAGCTTGGTCAGAACGGGTATTGCGGCGTCAGTATCGCGGTGCCGTTGCAGCAAGCTATCGAGGATGAAGCCCTGCTCGTCAACAGCTCGCCACGCCAGTGTCCTACTGCCTTCCACCGTTATGCAGAGTTCGTCCACGGGCCATCGGCAACCACGTCGGGGTTCCCGTTGGCGGCGTCCTTGAGAGAAGAACTGAGTGATGCACCACTCGCACAGGGTTTGGTGGCTGACCAGTGTGCCGCGCGGACGGAGCAGGTCTTGACCGTTCCAATCACGGAGAGGAAAGCGGTACGACAGCCAAACCGCATGCTGAATGACACTCATGGGGAGGCGGTGGCGGCGCGGTTTCAGATTGGCCACGGCGAGTCAGCCTCCCCTGCCTCATGTCTGCCAGTGGCGAGTGAAGGCAACACCACCACTGTCTGGCCCCCGAATTCCGTGTGCACATTACAACCCGTGACTGCAAACCGAGGCGTGCGAACAGGAGAAGCCGAGACAGGAGGAACTCAGGGCAAAGCGGTGGGAGAGAGCAGGGTGACCTTTCCGGACGGGGGCGTGACCTTCAGGCCAGTGACGCCGTCAACTTCGATCTGAACCACACCCAGCGGCAGCCGCATGAATCCGTAGCGGCCCTGCCCGTCGGTCTGCGTTCGGGCCACTTCCTGACCACTCTCGTCGAGCAACCGCACCACCCGGCCACCCAGTGGGCCGCTGGCGACCGTCACCTGTCCGCTGACTGCACGGAGTTTTGCTGCACTGGGACGGTTCCAGTGGGCCTCACGCTCGAAGGGCCCACCTGCGCCAGACAGCCTGGCCGTCAGTTCCGGCAGCACCTCTTCTTTGGTTCGGGTTCCAGCATTCACGTCCTTGTCCGGGGTACGGTAGGAGTACCCGGCCCATCCGCTCAGCCCGGCCAGACGTGCCTTGTTGATCTGGCTGACTGTGCTGGCCTGATCGTTGAGGTAGATGGCGGTGCCGCTGACCTGATGAACTTCCGGCGCTTCCGGCTTGAGTGAGGCAGCGAATTGGTTCCACTGGTCGTACCACAGGGCCTGGTCTGCGACAAAATCACGCTTGTAGTTCATCATGACGTTCACGTCCAGGTACCCTTCCTTGACCCAGGTGACCCAGTCCTGCAGCACCTCGGTGTAGGGGCGGCTTTCGAGCCACTCGGCCTGGCTGGCAGGCCCGGCACCATAGGTAATGGTCGCGGCGTTCACGCTGACATCGGGCTTGACAGCCTTGACGGCCAGGGCTGTTTCGCGCACCAAGTTGGTCACCTGCTGCATGCGCCAGGCACTCCAACCCGCGTCTTCTGGCAGCGGCGTGCCAGTTGCACCGGTCTCGGCACGGTAGCGCTCCAGCGCGGTGAGGTTGTAGCCCCAGGTGCTGGGACCGCCCACCGGGTTGAAGTCGGTGTAGCGGACGCGGTCGAACTGAATGCCGTCCACGTCATAGTTATTGACCACAGAAACGTACATGTTGCGGATGTATTCCGCCGCGTCCGGGTGCCCGGGATCCAGCAGCCAGTCGTTGCCGCCGCGTGTCGTGCCGTCGTTTTTGACCATCAGCCAGTTATCCCGGCCAGTTGTTCCCAGGCCGTGGGCGTTGAAGGCGTGAGCCGGATCGGACGGCGGCGTCGTGCTGTTCCAGATGGCAGTGGTGATGATCCAGGCATGAACCTGAATGCCCTGGGCATGGGCCTTGGTAATCAGGTCGGCCAGGGGATCAAACTCGGCTGGAACGGCAGGATCGTCGGTGCGGGGCATGGCAGCGTTGTTGCAGTAGCAGTCGCCCCGGCGGCCAATCTGCGCGAACAGCACGTTAACCTTCATGGCCTTGGCGGTAGAGACCAGCGAGTCGATTTCCGCCGAGGTTTTAATTCCGGGCCCGAAGGCATCGATCCACAGCCCGCGCAATTCCTGCGGCTGTGAAGGTTCAGTCGGCTCAGAAGTGGGGCTACAGGCGGCAAGGAGGAGAGAAGTCAGCAGAGCAGCGGTGAGCTTGTGGGTCATGTATCGGACTCCCAGGTGGATGCAAAAAGGCGGCGTCAGTCGGAATCTGCGCAGCGCTGGTTCTGTCAGGTGGAGTGTTGAGAGGCGACGTCACTGTCTGTGTACAGCTGCACAGTAAACACTGTGCATGAGATTTGCGGTTGTGCGTAACACTGGGCTTGCTCGGGCTGACGTCCTCGGTGGTATCCAGCTAATCTGTACCCTTGAACCTCAGTTTCACATGATTCCCGGGGAACTTGACAGCATTCTGCAGGCAGCCAGTCAGAGGGTCGGCAGCGTACGTCTGACTGTCACGCTCTTCAACGTCCTCCTCCGCCACCGAGCGAATGAGTCGGTCATTTAAGCTTGCGGATAATGGAGAGAGAACATGAGGGATTGTGGCCAAGCTCAGTAGCCGACAACTTCACTTTCTGGCCATCCCAGCGAGGAAAAAGGCCTCACCAGCACCCGAATGATCTCAGTTCGTTTGTCTGGAACCCATCGTAGGACGTTGCACCAGTGTTCCCATCCGTACCGCACCAGGCTCATGGCTTTCCGGCCATGAGCCAAGATCCGGACCCGGCTTGGTTTCTTCTTGCCCTCCCCCCACCCGCAGGCAGCTGAGCCGGAGACAGGCTGCCCGGCATCTCTCCCCACGACCTGCGGCACACCTCTGCCACGCTGGCCCTGCGGCGGGGAGTGCCGGCGGAAGTGGTGTCCAAGACGCCGGGACATGCGCGGGTGTCGATCACCCTAGACGTGTACCGGCATGTGCTGGACAGTGAGCGGCGGTCGCTGGTGGTTGACACTCTTCGGTACGGTGCCGCCAGCCCCGGTAGGCGTTCCTGTGGCGTTGAACTGAGGAAAATTTGCTTTGTCAGTCGGATATGTCGGTGGGTAGAACCAGATGTTCCCGTCGGTATGCCGTCAGGAATCGGGCCTTGCGCATGTTGTGCTCGCTCGGATTGGGCTTATCGGGCAAATCCTCGGCCACTTGCGTGAACACCGTATGGGCACCCTGACGCGCTGCATCCGTAATCCGGCGGGCGATCAGCGCTGCCTGGGCTCCGTGCCGCCGGAACTCAGGCAGCGTGGTGGCGTTGCCAAGCCAGCCGTACCCTCCCTTCACATAGAGGCTGCCACAGGCCACCGCCTGCCCGCCAAGCCTCGCCAGATAGTTTGTCCATCCCGGTCGCCCATTGAGGGCACGGGTCATTGGCTCAAGGTCAGGTGGCATGGAGAACCCGCGCAACATGACCGTCCCGAATGTGCCGTATTCATCCGGCATGACTGGCCGAACCTCTACCTCTGGAGTGTCCTGCGGCACTTCCACCGCCTCCCTCCAGACCTGCATCCACGCGCGAGCTGGTTGTGCTCCGAGCGCCAGAAGCCGGTCTTTCAAATCGTCCGGCTGCGCGCCTGGCACCACCCCGACCATGACATTCGGCAGTCCGAGGGCCCGTGCCCGAGCCCGCAAGCTCTTCAAGGTCTCATCTGTCGCCGGCTCGGTTACGCCCAAGTTGATCGTGCGGTTGAAATCCAGCACTTGCGGATACCGGGTGAGCGTCACCAGAGACGCGCCAGGCAAATCGTAGACTCCCACGCCCAATTCATCCCGGTCAGCGACAGATAATCCCTCAGCCAACTCAGTCAGGATTTGCCGTTCCAGCAATTCCAGAGCCTGTGGAGTCGGCCACTCGGATGTGGAGAAGTGCGTCATAGTCCATCTTATCCACATGGTCTACAGGCTGCAATTCTTCTGGGCCATGATCCCGGACGAATCCCATCCTGGCGAGGATTAAACGATCCTTCTGCCTGCATTGCTTGGTTCATTGCAAAAGGAAGAGACGAAGGCAACTGACCTCACTGCCGAACTGCCCTCCGACCGGCCAACCGAACCGGCACAGAAGGGTTGGTAAAGAGTGCTGCTCTTCGATGCCAGTGCCCTGATGGCTTATCTGCTCAATGAGGACGGGCGAGACCAGAGTCTGCAGGTGATCGCCAGCCGTCCGTGTTTCGTCAGCAGCGTGACCTTCACCGAGTTGGAGGGCAAACGGTTGTGTTGCCTGAATTGGCGTCACAGCAAGCTGAGGGCAACCGCACACCACGTCTGAAACGCGTCCTGCCATAGGGCTTGGCGGCAGTCACGGACGGTCAGCGTACCTCGGTTCACTTAAGGCAACACAACCATCGAACTTGCTTTCTCTTCCCGACAACCCCCATCAAGAGCGGGGCGCGGCAGATGTTGGAGAGCGCTACTCCCGCCGAAGCGTGCGCAAATGGGAGCAGGAGAGTGGAGAGAAGACTTGCTCTGACGACCTCTTCTTCCTATTTTCCTCACCCCAAAAACAGCCCCCACCTCAGCTTTGGCCGGATGGCGGGGGCGCTTTCTTGCGCTTGCCTCCTGGCAGGAACCCGCAGCTTTCCTTGGTCAACAGTTGCAGCAGGGCTGACCTCAGCTTCCAGTCCGCCTGAGCCTGGACTTGCCGTGGGTCAAGTTCAGGCAGCATCACCCAGCCCAGTGTCTCCAGACCCGCGGAGACCGGTCTTCAGGGCCAAACACGAACCATGTTGTGCAGGCCGAACAGGACGCGGCCGTCAGGCTGCACCAGAGTGGCCTGTCCACTACTGGTCTGAGCAGCCGTCGGATCAAAGCTGGTGTCCTGCGCCCCGGTGGGCTGCAGACGTTTTGCACACGCTTGATACGAGTTATTGGGTGTGCCACTGGAATAGGGTCCAGTGACCAGGATCTTGCCATCCTGCTGAAGGGCGACCGCCTCAATGGTGCGGCAGGGCGCCGGCCCGTCATTGAGGAACAGTGCCACTCCCCCAGAGGCAAAGGCGGAGTCGCGCGTGCCGCCCGGCGTGTAGCGGACGAGCGCACCGCCGAAGAAGCGTTCCTGTTCCACACTGCTTTCCACAAGTGCCAGACCGCCGACCAGAATGTTTCCGTTCGCTTGGATGGCCACGGCGTACGGGTGATTCAGGTAGTTCTCGCTCGACCGAATGAACGCGTCCCTGAGCAGGCCGTCGCCACTGAAGGTCACGTCCGGCGTGCCGTCCGGGTTGTAGCGCGCCAGAGCAAGCTCTCTTTGACTGAAAGTGTTGCGGCCGCCGCTGACCTGCTCGAAGGCGGCGTCTCCCACCACGAGGATCTTGCCGTTTGCCTGCACCACACTTTCCCAAGGTGTTGCACCGTAGGAAAGGCGTCCACTGGTGTCGGGGAAGACCGAGGTGACGCGTCCGTTCACGCCAAAGCCGGTGTCCAGCGTGCCGTTGGTGTTCAAGCGCTGGACGAGCCATCCACCTCCGAGTTCAGACCCGGCGATGATCAACTTTCCGTCGGCTTGGAGGGCCATTGTGCGCACAAAAAAGTTCGTCGCGACGGTACCCTGTTGTCCATAGCCTGGATCAAGTGAGCCATCGGCCCGGTAGCGTTTGATCTCGACAAAGCTGACCTGGCTGTTCTGGCTGGCTGGCCTGACGTTGATCAGCACTTTGCCATCAGGCTGAACCAGCAGTTTTTGGTCACTGAAAGTCTCGTAACGCGGCTCCAACACGATGCGTCCACCCTGCCCAAAGGTGGCGTCAACAGTGCCATCGGAGGTGTACCGTGTCACCTCGTCACTCCCGAAGCTGAGAGTGCCATCGGGGTTTTGCCGGGTTGTCCGGTCACTGCCCCGGATCAGGATCTTGCCATCCGGTGCTAAGGCGCCGTCGAATCCATAGGGGTAATCTGGAAGGCGCTGAAAGCTCACGTCGAGGCTGCCATTGCCAGGCGTGGGGTTGGGGGGCGTGGTGGCCACGCAAAAGATCAGGGGTTTGGCCCAGTCGGCGTGGTCGTAGTCGATGCCGTCGCCCGCATCGGTGACCACCAGGCGCAATTCCTGTTTCCCCGTAATATCGAGGCTCACCGTTTTGGTCACGCTCGCTCCGGTCATGGTGCCGCTGTCATACGCTTGCTGGCCATCCAAATAGACTTGGAACACCACGCTGCCTTTGCTGCCCACCTCATCGTCTAGGCCGATCTGGCTGGTGAAGCGGGTACAGGTCGCGTCTGTGCCTTTGAGGCTGAAGCGCAACTCGCTGCCCGCGTGGGTGCCGTATCCACGGGCGTAGGTGACCTCGTTGAGGGTGAGCGTCTTGCCGTCTCCAGCCTGTTGCTCGCCGTTGGAGCGGTCGATCTCGATGGGGCCCCAACTATTGTGGGCAGCGAGGATCGGCTCGTAGTACAGGTTGTTTTCTCCTGCGGTCAGGCTCAGTGGCGTGAGCTGGTGTGGAGAGGCGGTGTATGACCAGGGGTAACTCGCTCCACCTGCATACGGATTGGCGGTACCAGATGAGGGAGACTGACCGCAGGCGGTCAGCCAGAGGATGAGGGCGCTTCCGACCAGCAGGGAACGGGTGAGTCGTGGATGCATTCCGAAGAGCCTCTAGCCACGGTGAGATGTGAGGGTTGTGAGGGGCGGCTGCTCAAAGGGTACCCCCACTAGCTTTAGTTTTCTTCAACTTCAGTTCATGAAAACTTAGTTGTAGAGAAGGGCAGAAAGGACACCGAGAGCGTGTGTGGTTCGTAGGGTAAAGCTGAGTCTGCCCCTCCGGCGAGACGTCCCCGCCCCAGCTTGGGCGGGCAGGCCGGGGCGCTCCCTTGTTCTTGCATGGAGTTACGAAGTTTGAGCCGTAAGAGACACGTTCAGGTCTCGCCCCACGGCCTCTGCCACTGTGCCCCACAGTAGAACGGGTTCACCCTGCGGTTGACGGCGCTCCGGCTGGTGCCGATCCGGCGGTCTAATTCGGCCTGCCTGAGGCCCGCTACCTTCAGCGCTGTACCGATGGCTTCCCTGACTGGATTCAGAGGGGGGACCGAGAAACACCTCTTTACAAGTGCCGGTCAAATCGCCGCTCAGGTCGTCGTCCAGCCATCCGCTGCGCCCGTAAGATAAATTAAAGAAAACAAACCATATTCTCATTTTGAAACATGATTGGGATTTTGATTTTTCGTCCGAACGATTAAGCAACGCGCAAAGATGCTGCCTTCAACCCTCTTTTTCCATTGGCTGCGGTTGGAGCCATGCGGGCTCAGCTCCCGAAAGGCAATTATCCATGAGAAAAGCAACATTTGGTGAGCATCTTCGGTACCGCTTCGACAATTCCATGTCTCGGGGACCAGCGGCCATGATCGGGTGGCTCTTCGTGATTTCAGCCCTGCTGATTCTCATGATCAGCGTATTTGTGCAGGTGACCCAACAAGTGCCCGCGGGAACCGATGAAAAGCCTCTCGGCTTCGGCAGTCTGCTGTGGTGGAACCTGATGCGTGCCCTCGATTCCGGGGCCGTGGGCGGCGACAGCGGCACACCGCTGTTTCTGGGCACCATGTTTGCCATGACCCTTGGCGGTATTTTCGTCGTCAGTATGCTGATCGGTGTGGTCACCAGCGGCATCGAAGCCCGGTTAGAAGAACTGCGCAAGGGCCGCTCGTTTGTGGCCGAGGAAGGCCATACCCTGATTCTGGGCTGGTCGCCCCACGTTTTCACGATCCTGTCTGAGCTGATGCTGGCCAACGCCAACCAGCGCCGCCCCTGCATCGTGATTTTGGCCGACAAAGATAAGGTCGAAATGGACGACGAACTGCGGGCCCGGCTCGGTTCTACGGGCCGCACCCGCATCGTGTGCCGCACCGGAAACCCGATTGATCTGGCCGATCTGGAGATCGCCAATCCCCACGCTGCCCGCTCGATCATTGTGCTGGCCCCAGAAGACGACAATGCCGATTCGACTGTGATCAAGGCCATTTTGGCGATCACCAACAACCCCAACCGGCGGGCCGAGCCTTACCACATCGTGGCCGAAATCCGAGATTCGCAGAACATCGAGGCGGCGCGTCTGGTGGGCCGGGAAGAGGCGAGCCTCGTGTTGGTGGACGACCTGATTTCCCGGATCATGGTGCAAACGTGTCGGCAGTCCGGGCTGTCGGTGGTGTACACCGAACTGCTCGACTTTGGCGGCGACGAGATTTATTTTGCAGACCTGCCCGCTCTGGTGGGCCTGCAGTTCGGTGACGCGCTGGCGGCCTTCGAGCATTCCAGCCTGATGGGGCTGCGCCTGCCGGATGGCCGCATCCTGCTGAATCCGCCGATGGAGACACCGATTGCGGCAGGCACACAGGTCATTGCGATTTCTGCCGATGACGACACCGTGCGGGCCATGCCCATCCAGCCCGACATTGACGAGGCGGCTCTTCGGCAAACCGTGCCCCGAGCCCAACGGCCTGAGCGCACGCTGGTGCTGGGCTGGAACGACCGCATTCGGACGGTCATCAGCGAACTCGACCACTATGTCGCGCCTGGTTCCAGCCTGACCGTCGTGACCACTGTGCCGGGGGCAGAGGAAACCCTGAACGACATCAGGCCGACCCTGATCCATCAGACCCTTGAGCTGTCCGCAGGCGACGCCACCGACCGCCGCATTCTGGAAGCCCTTGAGCCGGGCCGCTACGACCACATCATCACGCTGTCTTCGTCCGACGCGCCTGACATTCAGCAGGCCGATGGGCGCACCCTCGTCACGCTGCTGCACCTGCGCGACATGGCCAGCCGTTCCGGGCAGGACTTTTCGATCGTGTCGGAGATGCTGGACGTGCGCAACCGCGAGCTGGCCCAGGTCACGCAGGCCGACGATTTTATCGTGTCCGACCGACTGGTGAGCCTGCTGATGTCGCAAATTTCCGAAAACGCGGGGTTAAAAGCCGTGTTCGACGACCTGTTCCGGGCAGAAGGGTCTGAAATCTACCTGAAACCTGCGGGCGACTATGTGGCCCTGGGCCAACCCCTGACCTTTTACACCGTGCTGGAAGCGGCGCGGCGACGCCAGGAGGTCGCCATCGGCTACCGCCTGAAAAGCGAAGCGGACAGCCCGAACTTCTCCTACGGCGTTCATCTGAATCCACACAAGCCCGGGCTGATCCAGTTCTCGGAGCATGACCGCATCATCGTCTTGTCGGAGAGCTGAGCCCCACTCTTCCTGGACTCCTCAGGGTTGGGGTTGCCCGCCTTTAAGGGTGACCCGATATGGCGAAGGGGGAGATAGGCCTCGAAGCGAGGAGGCACCATCATGATCAACCGCAGAATCCAGACCGCTGAGTTCAAGCGAGATGTTCTACACCTCGCCCGAACCAGCGGCAACCTTTCGAGCACCGCCCGCGATCTGGGCATCAACGTGTCTCTGCTGCGCCAATGGATGAACGCTGAGCAGATAAAGGCAAGCAGAGCCTGACCCTCGAGCAGCAGAAAATCCGATGACTCCGCAGCGAGAACGGAACTCTGCGTCAGGAGAGTGAAATACTAGAAAAAGCCTCCAGCGATCCGGCGACGACGCGCACCTTCGAGTTGGTGCCACGCCCGTGGCTGGAAGGGTGAGTCCTGAAAAGTACCTATCACTCACCCACCAAAGCGTCGCAGGTCGAGCTGGTAATTTATTTCATCGAACTCAATCCGCAGAACCGTCAGGCCTATGCCATCGGCGTAAATCGTCTGAAAGGTGGAGACCGGCCCTCCGTGTTCCGGGTGGCCCGGATGCACAGCGTCACGCTGCTGGACAAGGACTGTCAGATCCCGGAAGACTTCCATCCCTTGAACTATCTGTCAGGCGCATGGGGCATCATGGCCGGCGACCTGGTGCGCGAGATCTGGGGCCAGCCGCCGAAGTCGCCGTGCTGAGCAGCGGTCACACGCGGGTGTGCCTGCAGGTGGGCGGGCGGGTGGAAGGAACTCGTGCCCTGGATTCTGGGCTGGGGCGGCGAGGTCGAAGTCCTGAGGCCACCGGAGTTGCGTTCTCACGTGGCACAGGCACACGGAAAGGGGCAAGTGATGGCTTCTGCACCAGATCCCTTGTCCCTGTGGGCCTCTGAGCAAACCTGAGTGCCCAAGAGCCGCCGTGCATCCTTTCTGCCCCCTCACTCCTGAGGAACAGCCTCGCCTGCCGCCCATCGCCCTAGAAGGCGGAGCGACCCTGCACCTCAGCACTATTGACCTCAACGCGGCGGTGCTGATCAGTCCATTCGCCTCCCCGGTGTTCCCCAGAAGCCCCTAGCAATGGGAGAGCAAACACACCGCGCGGCCCTGCGGCGAGGGCGGACGAGCAGCATTCGCACCACACACGACAGAACGGTGGAAGACGCGGTCTGGCAGAGTGCGGCGAGATGAAGCGTCTGTTCACGGCCCTCCTGCTGCTCACTGGTGTGTTCTGCGGCGCACAGTCCCAAGCGCTGCCCCCTGAGGCTGCGGCGACCCGTTTCGCCGAGTCTCTGAAGTTGGTTCCCTCGGCGTACGAACCGGCGCTCACCTCGGTGCGCTTGCCGTTGCCCCTGCCTCCGGCCAGCCTGCGTCTGCGCCCGCTCGCCAGCCAACGTTCCGCCGACCTCCAGCGGGCCTTTGAAGACACCCCAGCCGTCTTCGGCTACAGCTGCAGCGACTTGGAGCGAATTTTGCTGCCCGGCACCGAAGACGACGCCCTGAGTCTGCGGGCGCGGCTCCTGGCCCTGCCCGGTGTGTTTGGCCTGAGCGACGAGCGCTGGCAGCTCACCTTCGCCGGTCAGGGCACGTTTGCTCGGCTGAACTACAGCAGCGGCGTGATCGCTCTGAGCACCTGCGAGGCCACCCGCACGCCGGCCCGCGCCACCTGGTTTGTGGGGAGTACTGCTCCCTCGGTGGGGCTGGTTCTGACCCGCCCCATGGCGGATACCGCTGGGCGCCTGCGCTGGTGCACGGCCGCAGGGACTGAGCGTCCCATGCGGCTCTTTACAGGCAGCGCACTCGATCTCCGTCTGTCCCTCGATGGACGGCTGCTGGCGGTCGCCGGTTGGGACGCGGCCCCGGCGGTGAAGGTGATCGACGCCCAAACGGGCCAGGTGCTTCAGCGCTTGCCGCTGGGCCGGGGCGTCCACATCACCGCGTTCTCTGGAGACGGGCGCACCCTGCTGGTGCAGGACGCAGCAGGCGTGTATACCCGCTTTGACCTCGCCAGCGGTCAAGCCCTCTTTCACTGGAGCAGTGGATCTCGCCCAGCCGCCCGCTTGCAGGGTGGAGGGGCAGACCTGTTCAGTGAGGCCAGCGGCTTTACCTCGCCGATCAAGGTGATCGATGCCCGCACCGGCAAAACCACACTGACGGTGTATTCCATCGGGGTTGCCGATCATCTCCTGACTTCCAGCGGCGAGTGGTTGGTAACGTTCAGCACCAGAGGCGTCCTCGAAGCGTTCCGCACCACCGGGAACGCGCCGGGCTTCAGTCAAAAGGGCGCGTTCAGCATCAGCCTGGGCAGTGCTGCCAGTGCCCAACTGCTTCCCAGCCCGCATCCCGATGAGGTGCTGGCCCTGATCTCCTCGTCTGCGCCAGACGGGGGAACAGCAATGCAGGTGCTGCGCTGGAAGGTGGGGGACAAGACCCTGACCCCTGAAGCCCAGTTGACGGTGAAGAAGGGAACCCTGCTGGCCCTCGGCGCAGACGGGCTGACCTTCAGCAGTGTGCCGGCCTGTTCTAGTCCGTAAGCAGGGGGATGTTGGGCCCGGGAAGGGGCATCTGCTGAAGTGTCAGCCGCTCAGTGGCGATCTACAGGCCTGAAATTGACCTGCCTGAGGCAGCGGCATCACCAGGCCACACCTGGCAACCATCTGTCCCGCCTTCGCCGATGAGAGGAGATACTGCAGCCCAATGGACTTTGTCACCATCATCATTTTGGGGATCCCTCATTTTTACGCAAAAGCGAGGCAAGCTCAGTGGTGGCTGTACTCACTTAAAGGGCCGACAGTTTAGGAATCATTACAGCGTTTCGTACGTTTTCAAGCCTGAGTTTGCTTCATAGCCCCATCTGCTCGGCAGCTCTGGGAGTCCCACAAGGCGTAAGGCGATAAGAGCTAGTCGAACGCTGTACTCATCCAGAATCCGTGTCAGTGTTCTTCGTTGGCTTCTGTCACGACCTCCGTGGCTGGCAGGGTGAACTGGGCGGCGCTCGCCACCAGGGCTGAAGGGTCGGCCCGGTAGGTTCGCAACCGCTCCAGCCGCTGTGGAGTCCAAGCTCCCGGAGCCTGCGCCGCCACGGTCAGCGCAGCCAGTGCAATGCGGCGGGTTTCGGGTGGGCCGCCTGCCAACAGTTCTTCTAACGTGCTGATCTGTGAAAGGTCAGTGCGTGCCCCTGCGCCCAGCACAGCATTCACAGCGTCCATCAAGACTTCCGGGTGAAGCTGCCCGGCCTCAGCCCAGCGCAGCAGGCGTGCGGCCAAATCGGGCCAAAGCAGCGTGGCCACCGCCAGCCGCACCTGCAGGTGCAGCGTGAGGGGATCGGCGGCCAAAGCCTCCAGTACGGCTTCCACGGTAGCTGCGGCCTTCTGCGGGGCGGCGCTGGCGGCCCCGAGCAGCGCGTGGGTGGCCTGTACGAGGGCGCGGCGCCGGGGCAGCAGGTCTGTAAAAGCAGCTGACAGTGCGGGTACGTCCCGGCCCGAATAGGAGGCGAACACCAAGCGGGCCGATGCCTGCGCTTCTTCTGTGTGCGGCGAGGCCATCGTTGCTAGCAGGACGCCCAACAGTTGGCGTTCGGGGTCAGTCACGGCAGCGTGAAAGCGTAACGTTTCGAGGCGCACCACCGCATCAGCATGACGGAGCAGGGCCGACAACAGGGTCAAATACTGCGGCCTGTAGGCGGCGGTGACCTGTTGCGCGGGCAGCCGCACCAGGCCGCTCGACAGGCCCGCGTCGCCAGACTGGGCCGCCGAGAGCAGCAGCGGCCACGTTTCTGGGCGATTCAGGTGATTCCAGAGTCCCCGCAGCAGCGCCACCCGCGCGTCGCGGTGCAGATCGTCACGGCCAAAATTCAACAAGGCTTGATAGGCAGCCTCTCCGGGCAAGTCTCCGATCAGGCGCAGCACTTCCTTGACCACCGTGACCCGCTCACGCGGCACTTGCCCCAGCAGCTTCAGGGCGTCGGCAGGCGGCAAGTTCAGCAGCGGGCGGCGCAGGGTATAGATGGCGGTGCGGGCGCGGTCATCCTCCAGAGTGTCCAGGAGCGCAGGCAAGCCGCGCCCAGCGTCCAGGCGGCCCAGCATCCGCACGGCGGTGTCTCGCAGGGCCAGATGGGGATGGTCAAGGCGGGCCAACTCGGTCAGGCGGCGCAGCGGGAGGTCTTCGGCGGGGCGGGGCACTCCAGTCAGGCGGGACAGCAGGGAGGTGCGGGCCGGCGGGCGCACGGGTGAGGGCAGCGCGGCCAGGTGGTGCATCGCCCGGATCACGCCGGGCAGATCGCGGCCCGTGTCCTGAGACACTTCCAACAGTGTCTGAGCAAACAGGTGCTGCTGCGTGAGTGTCCAGCGGTAGGAGCCCGCCGACAGCGGCAACACGAAGCGCGTCTTGCCGGTGCTAAAACGCCCCCGGTAGGCTTGCCGCCCCAGGAGCGGCGTGAGCAGGTCTTGACGGTGACGGTGCACGTAGCTGTAGACCAGGGGCTGCGTGCCCCAACTGGCGTCGCGGGCCAGCAAGCGGGGCACCAGCGCCGCGAAGCGTTCCCAGCTGTGTTCGGCCAACACACCCAGTGCGCCCACTGAAGTCCACGCCTCTGCCGACTGCTGAACCAGGCGTTCCAGAAGGTCTTGCAAGTCCGGCGACTGGCCCACGTACCGCCCGAAGCTGCGGATGCCCCCCAGCAATTGGCCTTCTCGTTCCCGCGTTTCCCAGCCGCGCAGCACGGGGAGCAGGGCCGCGATCAGCACCGACGCCGTGGCAGATGTGAGCCGCTGTTCCAGGTGTCCCAAATTGACCTGACCCCGCGCCTGCACCAGCTTGCCCAGCCACTCTGCGCCCCAATTCGGATGGAACGGCAGCAGACCCACCAAGAGCCGCTCTGCCGACTGCGCCGTGACGTAGGACAGGTCGGCGGCGTTCAGGGCGTCCTGAATGACCTGCCCCAGCGCGGCCAAGCTGCCCGCCTGCCACAATCCGGGCGGCAGGTCGGCCAACGCCCCCAGCATCTGGCCGCGCACCGGGTCTTGCTCATGGCGCCGGGCGGTGACCAGTTGCAGTGCCTGGGCCTGCCGCGTCCGCTCGTAGCGCAGTGCAGACAGCAGGCTGGCGACGGCCTGACCGCGCAACTCGGCGTCGGGATGCCGCAACGCGGCGTCCACAGCGGCGCGGGCTTCTTCCCAGGGCAACAGGCCTGCATATGGCAAGCGCTGGAGGGGCTGGGTTTGCAGGGCGGGCAGGGCCAAGTGACGCCGCGCCTCTGGTGCGCGCAGTTCAGAGGGCAAGTGGGCGGCCAATCCCAGCGGAACGACGCCCTGCGGCGAGGTGAACGCGGCCAGAAAAGCTGGAGCCAATGTGCGGCGGCGCTGGGGACTCAGGCGACCAAAAGCCCCTTCCGCTCCGGGAAAATTAGCGGGGCGCTGAAGCAAGAGCCGCTCTATGTCTTCTGCAGAGAGGCGGCGCAGCGCAGGAGTCAGGTCGAGGTACACCGGATCCGGTGAATTCAGCAGCAGGGCGGATACTTGCTCAGGCGCGGCGCGCACCAGTGACCACAAATTCAGGTGGCCCAGCGGGGCCGTGCGCTCCAGTTCCTGGGTCAAGGCCAGTGCGGGGCCGCGTTCCTGCGCCAGCAACTCTGCGCGTACCCCCATAGCCTGCGACGTCAGACGGTAATCGAGTTCAGTGGCTGCTGTGGCCCGCCGCTGCAATTCCTCTGCCACCAGCCGGGGAAAACGGCGGGCCAAACGTTTCCAGTCTCGTTCATTGCCCTCATCCAGCGCGGCCAATAGGAGTGTTCTGGCCAATTCGGAATGAGCAAACGACAGCAACGCCCAGACTTCGCCCCGGCGGCCCGTAGACAGCAGCTGCTCTATCCAGGCGTCTACAGGCGTTGCGGGGCGGCCCGCGATCTTCCAGCGCCCCACCAGCGCGAAATGCCGCGACGTGGGCAAGGCTTCCAGGAGGCCGAGGAGCTGCGCCTCACTGCACAGCAAGGCCACCAACCGCAGCGCCGGGCCAGCCACGTGCCCGGATGGATCGAGGGCCGCCCGGTACGCCTGCTCTCCGTCCCGGCTCCCGTGACAGGCCCACAGCGCCAAACGGCGTTCGTACACGCTGCCGCTGCGGAGACTCTCCAGGACGGGTTCGCGTTGCGCTTCGGGCAGGCGGCCGAGCTCCACCATGCGCCGCATCCGGGCGCGGTGGGTCAAGGCTTCAAATTCAGCGAGCAGTGGGGCAGCGGTCATGGTGTGGCTCCTGTATCGCAGCGAGGTGGGAAGGGTGGGAGGTGCCGTGAAACCGACGCTCAGCTTGGCACGGCAGCTCTCTAGAGCTGCCATGCAGACCCTCTCAACGAAGCGCAAGACCCCAAGCCAGCGTGCCCGCAATGCTTCCAAACCGCACGCCTCGGCATACTCACCCGCGCCCAGTCGCCCAGGAGCGGCGCGGCACGGTGGATCTTCAAACCCAGCCTCTGCGCCTGCGCCTGCCCAAGCGGGAACTGCTTGTCGGCCAAACGCCCCGGATCGAGGGAAAAGACCACGGGCAGACCGAGCGATGCCAGCCACGCCCACGGCACCGGCCCGAAGGTGCTGCCGAGGCCGACGACAGCCCAGCGTTCATGCCGTGCATCCGTTCCAGACAGCGCCAAATGGGTCAGCATGGCATTGAATTCGGCGGCCACGCACAGCACGCCCCGGTGCGTGGCCGCCGATACCTGCCCCGATCCCGGCGCGAACCAGGGCGGATTGCCAGTGTCCTGCGGAATCTCCAGGTAGTTGCGGCGATCCGGGTGCAACAAACGAATTTTTAGGCCGATCAACTCGCCCGCCAGATTCCGTCGGGCGATCACGGCGTTTTCGGCGGCGTCCAGCCCCAGTTCCAACTGCCGTAGAGCGTCCGGCGTGAACCCGCGCCCGGCGAATACCTGGGGCAGCACCGATTGGGCCAACAGCCGCGCTCTGGCCTGTGAGAAGAGGGCTTCCAGGATGGGCTGCTGCGCCGTCATAGCACCGAGCTTAGCGGGCTTGATCGGCCTGCCCTATAGGTGATCTGGCTCAGGCAGAGTGCGCCATACAGCCCTGCCCAATCGGGAGAAAACCCGCTAGTCTGCGGCAAGATTCGCCATGAGTGACCGCCGAAAATACCCCTGCACGCCCCACCTGCCCTGGTCTCCGGGGGCCGGGCAAGACGACGCGGTCTGGAGCCACGCCCAGAGGTTCGTGGGGCAAGAGGTCGTGGTCACCGAAAAGCTGGACGGCGAAAACACAACGCTGTACCGCACGGGCCTGCACGCCCGCTCACTCGATTCCCGGCCCCACCCGTCCCGTGACTGGGTCAAGGGCCTGCAAGGGCGCGTGGGCTACCTGATTCCGGAAGGGTGGCGCGTCTGCGGCGAGAACCTGTTTGCCCGGCATTCGCTGGCCTACGCGAACCTGGAGAGCTACTTTTACCTGTTCAGCGTCTGGGACGAGACCAATACCTGTTTGAGCTGGGACGACACCCTGAGCTGGGCCGAAACGTTGGGTGTGCCGACGCCCCGGCAACTGGCGCGGGGCCTGTGGAATGAAGCCCACATTCGCGCCCTTGAGGTTGATCCTGACCAGACCGAGGGTTATGTGGTGCGAACCGTGCAGGGCTTCTCCTCCACCCAGTTTCAAGAACATGTCGCCAAATATGTGCGCCGGGGGCACGTTCAGACGGACACCCACTGGATGCATGGGGCGGTCACGCCGAATGGACTGAGGCAGGCGGAGCGGGAGTCATGAAGGCTTTCCTGAACAGCTTGAGGGAGAGTGGAACCCCGGATTTCCGGGCCTTCCAACAGAATTTAGGCCACGTGTTCCCGCTGCTGGACAGTTTGCCCGCCACCGAGCAAGACCCGGAGTGGCATGCCGAGGGGGATGTGGGAGCGCATACCGGGTTGGTACTGAACGAAGCGTACAGGTTGGCCGATCAGGAGGGACTTGCAGACGACCTGCGTCAGATACTGATCCTCGCCGCCGCTCTGCACGACCTTGGCAAAGCACTGACCACCCGCCGCGCCCGAGATGACAATGAACATCAGCGCGTGATCTCGCCCCGCCACGCCGACCGGGGCCGCTCGTATCTGGCCTACCGATTGCCGGAATTGGGGTTGCCTGCCGCCGTTCTGCACGGTGTTCTGGCGTTGGTAGGCCACCATCATGACCTCGCCCGCACGCTTCAAACGGGCACGCTGGCCGCTTATCGCCGCTTGGCCCGTCAGGTGAATCTGCCGCTGCTGTATCTGCTGGAGGTGGCCGATGTGCGCGGGCGCGTCACGGCAGATCAGGCCGCGCGGCTCGATGATCTGGAGTATTTCCGCCTGCAAGCGCAGGAGTACGGCGTGTGGAACACCGATTCTTACGGCGAATGGCAGGCCGAGATCAGCAGCACGCTGGCTGGATTTCCTCCGGATTTCCTCGACTTGACCGTGCAGGGCGGCATCCTCGATCACGAAGCGGGCCTCATTCAGGTGCCGCAGGAAGCCGTGTCGCGTTCATATGCCGCCCGCGCCGGATTTCCGCACTTGGTCGTAACTTGCGGCCCCAGCGGGTCGGGCAAGAGCAGTTGGATTGCCGAGCGGTTGCCGGATCATCAGGTGGTGTCGCTGGACGCCATCCGCGACGAACTGGCGGGCAAGCGGGCCGACCAATCGCTGAACGGTCAGGTGCTGCAAGCGGCCAAAGAGCGGCTGCGGGTGGCGCTGCGACGGAATGGAAAAGTCGTCTGGGACGCCACCAACACCCGCCGCGATTTTAGGCGCGTGCCGTTGGGCTTGGGCCTCGATTATGGCGCGTTGACCACACTGGTGGTCTTTCAGCCGCCCGTCAGCACGGTGTTCGGGCGCAACCCGGCCCGCCAACACACGGTGCCCGCCTCGGTGCTGGCCCAGCAGATCGAAAACGCCGAGTTTCCGTACCTCCCCGAAGCCCACCGCACCCTCTGGCTGGACGAGTTTCACAGAGAGACTGGGCGTGCAGGATGGACGGAATGAGGAGAATTGAGGTGGCCAGTTGGTGGCATCGACACCACAGGCAAAGGGCGGGCTGCGAGTGAAGCCCCGGTAATGCCCGAGCCTACGGCCAAGGACTCATGACGGAGGTCTCTCGTCTGGTGTCAGGAGCCTCAACGGCGGTGTTGCCTTCACTTGGCGTACGGCACAGGGGTGGCCTGAGGATCAGGCCACCCCTACCGCAACCCTTCCCCCTGTCTGGAAGGCGTGCTGCTGATGGTTTCTTCTGGTGGGGGAGGGAGGGTGACGATTCTCAATTCGGGCGTGCAGACTCAGACAGTCCTGCGCGCGTTTTTGCCGCCCCACTCCTTGCTGACGTCGCTCGTGTCGCCGTGTTCAACGATGGTCTTGCCAGGTCATGTGGTTGCATCCGGCGTCACGAATCCCCGGGTGGTGGTCAACGTTCACCCGGCTCGGAACCTCTTGAATTGCGGCTCCCTCGCTCCGCAGCCCATCCGTATGAATGACCTCCGAGACAGCGTCTTCACCCCGCAACCTCGTCAGAACGGTTTGTGCAGCGTCGGGAGCGCGGTGGCGTTGAATGGAGGGAAGCCTGCACGAAGCCGTGCTCGTCCACGGCCCTCCAGAGCCAGGGGCAAATCCCATCAACGGTGGTACAGACCTCATCCAGAGGCCACCCCGAACCCCGACGGGGTTCGGGGTGACGCAGTTCCTTTGCAAAGAGGGGGCCGAACTTGATGCACCACTCGCGGAGGGTCTCATGACTGACCTGTTGGGCCACGGTGGTGGATCAATTCTTGAACGTCCCGGTCACTGAGCGGAACGCGGCGGGAGCGCCAAACCGCGTACCCGATGATGGCCACCCGGAACCGATGACGATACGGTTTTGGGTCAGTCCTGGAGAGTCAGCCAACTCCAACCCAGTGAAGGCAACACAACCCTGCATCAAGTTTTGAAGCAGGGCCTCACTCTCCTGTCCATCACAGTTGTCGGCAGTCAGCTAGATGTTGTCTGAAACTGAATCTGTTCGTAAGCGGATGTGGCCAGACCGGATGGCACGGGAGTTGGCAAAGGCCATTCTGTTCTTCTCTAACCCATCATCCAGTCCGTCAGCAGGCTGCACCCTAAAGTGGCTGCTGATGTCCGCCTCCCACGCTCCGCTGCAGGTGGTCTGGTTCAAGAAAGACCTGCGCGTCCACGACCACCAGCCCCTCCTGGAGGCCGCCGCCCGTGGCCCGGTGTTGCCCCTGTACATCTATGAACCCGAGCAACTTCACCACCCTGACTTCGGTGGCCACCACCTTCAGTACCTGAATGAGTGCCTGAAAGAACTGAACACGGCTGTGTCGGGCCTGGGAACGCCGCTGGTCTGCCGCGTTGGGGAAGCCGTAGAGGTGCTGAGCGCGCTTCAGGCTGAGGTGGGTGTCGGTGCCCTCTGGGCACACGAGGAGACCGGCAACGGCGTGAGTTATGACCGTGATCGCCGCGTCCGTGCGTGGTGCAGCGCTCAGGGCGTCCAGTTCACCGAATTGCCGCAACACGGAGTCGTTCGCCGCCTGCACAGCCGAGACGGGTGGGCTGAGCTGTGGGAAGAACGGATGGGGGCCGACACACTGAAGCCCCCCGTGCAGCTCACCGGAAGCGCTGCTCCGTCCATAGGTATAGGTCTGCTGGGTCACGCCGACGCGCCGGTGGCCCCCAACCGCAAACACCTGCCGCCCGGTGGTCGATCAGTTGCCGAGCGTACCCTCGACAGCTTCCTGACCGTTCGCGGCGTGGATTACATGCGGGAAATGAGCAGTCCCCTCACCGCCGAGGACAGCTGCTCCCGCCTCAGTGCGCCCCTGGCGTTCGGAACGGTCAGTTTGCGCGAAGTCGTGCAGGCCACCCGCCAGCGGCTCGCGGCAGTGAAAGGCGACCCGGACGCCGACCCGCGCTGGGTGCGCTCCCTGCGTTCTTTCGAGAGCCGGCTGCACTGGCACTGCCACTTCATGCAGCGTCTGGAAACCGAACCGGCCATGGAGTTTCGCAACCTCAACCGTGCCTTCGACGATCTGCGCCCGGAGTGGTCTCAAGATGCCTTTGACCGCTGGGCCGCCGGCCAGACCGGCTATCCCCTGCAGGACGCCTGCATGCGCATGCTGAATGAAACCGGCTGGCTGAACTTCCGGATGCGGGCCATGACCATCTCGTTTTCCAGCCAACTGCTGTGGCTGCACTGGCGCGTTCCGGGTGAATACCTGGCCCACCACTGGCTGGACAACGAACCGGGCATCCACTGGGCGCAGGTGCAGATGCAGAGCAGCACGGTGGGCATCAATCAGGTGCGGATCTACAACCCGACCAAACAGGCCCGCGATCAGGATCCCACTGGGGAATTTATTCGGCGCTGGGTGCCGGAACTGGCTGAGGTGCCCACGGACTTTATTCACGCACCCTGGATGTGGAGTGGAGCGGGCCGCCTGAAGTATGCGGCCCCGATCGTGAATGCAGAGCAGGCCATGCGGGCAGCCAAAGCCAAAATCATGGCGGTGCGCCAGACGGGATTCTTTGAGGAGGAAGCCCGGCGGGTGTATGAGGTGCATGGCAGCCGGAAGAAGGCGGTGATGCGGGCGGAACGGCGGGCACAGGGGCTTCCAGAGAAGGTGCAGCGACCTGCACGGCGCGTCCAGGCTGTTCTCGCGATGGCTGGACACCCCACCCTGTTTGAAAGCGGCGCTGCCCCCTTGTCCCCCATCGTGCCTGCCGGTCTGCCGGAGTCCTGGTGTCAAGCCCTGGCCAGTGAGTTCGCCGCGCCTTCATTTCATCGGCTCAAAGACTTCCTGGTTGAGGAGCGCCGCAACCACCAGATTTACCCGCCCGCACCAGATGTGTTTAGTGCCCTGCGCTGGACGCCGCTGGAGGGAGTCAAGGTCCTGATCCTCGGACAAGACCCCTACCACGGCGCCGGGCAAGCACAGGGCCTATCGTTCAGCGTGCGGCCCGGGGTACGGATTCCACCCAGCTTACAGAACATCTTTCAGGAATTGCAGACCGATCTGCCGGGATTTATTCCTCCCCGGCACGGCGACCTGAGCACCTGGGCGCAGCAGGGCGTATTGCTCCTCAATGCGGTGCTAACGGTGCGGGCGGGGCAACCGAACAGTCATGCTGGGCTGGGCTGGGAACCTCTGACCGACGCGGTGATCCGTGCGGTCAATGCCAAGCCCGAGCGGGTGGTGTTCGTGCTCTGGGGTGCCTATGCCCGCAAGAAGGCTCGGCTGATCACCGGGCCGCAGCATGTGGTCATTCAGTCCGGGCATCCCTCGCCGCTGAGCGTGGCCCACTTCGCTGGGACTCGGCCGTTCTCGCGGGTGAATACGGCCTTAGAGGACGCGGGCATTGCGCCTATCGACTGGCAGTTGCCAGCCAGTCCCTGAACAGGGACGAATCTCTCTACAACTGAGAGGTTTCCTGCCGGCTGAGGTTGACCACACTGACCCCCAACAGGCGCACGCCCTGCTCCACCGATAGCTCCGGGCTCAGTAAGCCCGCTGCGGCCTCTGTCAATTCCTCTGCTGTCGTTAAAGGTTGTGTCCAAGTGTGGCGGCGCGTCACGGGCCGCCAGTCGGCATACCGCAGCTTCACGACCACCGTCCGCCCCATATACCCCCGTTGCGTCAGCCGGGCAACCACCTCCGCAGTGATCCCCGGCAGCTCGGCCAACAGCGCTTCCCGGGTCGTCAGATCCTGATCGAAAGTGCGTTCTACCCCAACGGACTGCGCCTCCCGGTGGGCCTCGACGGCCCGCTCATCCACCCCTCGTGCCAGACCGTACAGGCGGGGAGCCAGCTTGCCCGCCCCCAGCACAGCTTGCAGCCCAGCCAAGGACTGCGAGCGCAACTGGGCTCCGGTCTGGATGCCTTGGGCACGCAACTTGCCCGCGATCACCGGGCCGATCCCGTAGAAGTCCTCAATGGCCAAACGAGCGAGCAGCGTGTTTACCTCTTCGGGTGGAATCACGGTCAGTCCACTGGGCTTGTGGAGTCCGCTGGCGAGTTTGGCCAGGAATTTATTAACCGAGACGCCCGCAGAAGAGGTCAGGCGCGTCTCGGTCAAAATGTCGGTTTGAATGGCGCGGGCGAGCTGCTCGGCGTCGATGAGGGTGCGGCTTTGCTGTGTTACATCGAGGTAGGCCTCGTCCAGGGCGAGGGGTTCGACGAGATCGGTGTATCTGGAGCACACCTCCTGAAGCTGGACGGAAACGGCGCGGTAGACTTCCATACGCTGGGGAATCAGTACCAGGTCGGGACAGCGCTGCAGGGCGACATGCACCGGCATCGCGCTGCGCACACCGAAGCGCCTGGCCACGTAGTTGGCGGTCATCACCGCGCCTCTGCGTGCGGTGGCGATGACGGCCACAGGGAAGGCCGCCAAATCAGGTTGGTCGCGAATCTCAATGGAGGCGTAGAAGGCGTCCATATCCACATGCACGATCAACCGGGTCATACCTGCAGTCTGCCGCATTGTCAAAGGCACCGTGCTCATCGTCTTCCTCGTTGCCTTCTGTGGACGCCACAAGCGTTTTACTGAGGCATGGCTGCGCGCTTTCCTCTCGATCTCCGGCAGATCTATGTCGAGCCCCGTGCTGCCCAGCTGCCCCGCGGTCAAGACATCCTGAACCGCTTCCCCGACGCCGAACGCATCGAGGTTGCCTCGCACTGGAACATTCCTGGCCTACATGGCAATGCCGGACTGGTCAAAGACTGGCTGCGCATCAAGCGCCAAGTCTTGGTGCTGGGTACCCGCAAAACCCTGACGCTGCGGCCCAATGGCCGCAGTGCTGACTTCATTGCCCCAGGCATGGCCAACGGCTGCGCCCTCTCATGTGCCTACTGTTATGTCCCCCGCCACAAGGGCTATGCCAACCCCATCACGACCTTCGCCAACATTGACGACGTCCTCAAGGCGCTCCGGAAGCATGCTCAGGGGCTCGGCCCAAAGCGAGAAGCCAACTCGGTCGACCCGCACGCCTGGGTCTACGATGTAGGAGAAAACAGTGACCTCAGTGTCGATGCCCTGATTTCAGACAACGTGCGAGATCAGATCACGCTGTTCCGGGAGCTGCCGAACGCCAAGGCCTCGTTTGCCACCAAATACGTCAACCGTCACCTGCTGACCTATGACCCGCAGGGGCGCACCCGGCTGCGCTTTTCCCTGATGCCTGCGTCGGTGGCGCGGGTGGTGGATCTTGGCACGTCTTCCATTCCGGAGCGCCTGGCGGCCATCAACGACTTTGTAGAAGCCGGCTACGAGGTGCATCTGAACTTCTCGCCGGTGATCATCTTTGAAGGCTGGACGGCGGGGTACACCGAGCTGTTCCGGCAGGTGGACGCGGTCTTATCGCCGCAGGCCAAAGCGCAGCTGGCGGCGGAAGTGATCTTCCTGACCCACAACGCGGGCCTGCATGAGGTCAACCTCGGCTGGCATCCCAAAGCGGAGGGGCTGCTGTGGACACCGCAGTGGCAGGAGACCAAACGGTCGGAGTATGGAGGGATCAATCTGCGCTACCGCCGGGGACTGAAGGGGAAGGCAGTGGAGCGCTTCACGGCCTTGCTTCAGAAGGAGCTGCCGTATTGCCGGATCCGGTATGCGTTCTGATCGGTCGTAAGCGGACTCGCAATGTTCCAAGCATGGCCATACTTCAGCTGCTGAAAAGATCCGGGTCTAGAATGGTTCGCAGGGGGCACAGGGAGGACTCGACCCTGTGCCCTTGTTGCTCATGTGGGAGATGCCATGTTGGTAGGTTATGTTCGCTCCGGTCACGTTTTCGATTCACCCTTCCCCCAGGCCTCCCGACTGATCGCTGCAGGCTGTCAGGCTTTCTTTGCCGAAATCAGCGGCGGCGATCACCTCAGCCGACCGGTTCTGCACCGACAAACTGGCCAGTTACGGTGCGGCCCTCTCAGCCCGACAGGCGGTCGACCACCAGCAAGTCATCTCGACTGCACGTTGTCACCATCTGACCCTACAGTCCCACCGTCCCACACGGCAACAAGAGCGTAGCCAACTTGGCTTCAGGAAGATCAAGCGAACCCAGGAGTTCCCCAATCTCCACGCCCGGATCACCCACCTTCACCGCCAGACGAGAACGACAATTCCCGTCCACATCAGAAGAAGCCACCAACATTGGGCAGTTCAGCTGTGGCGCGAGGTCGGCGCAGGGGCACTGACCTCTGTTTATTGACGCCCCTCAGCCTTATTGAAGGAGCTTTATGGTAAAGAAAACCCTCTACTTCGCATTGACAGCAACCCTCCTCCTCTCGACGGCATCTGCAGACAAAAGCGCGACGCTCTATCAGGTGTCAAGCTTAAACGCCCTGTCCGTGGGGCTGTTCCAAGGTGCGCTCCCCATCGGGCTGCTCAAGCGTGAAGGGAATTTCGGCCTCGGTACCTATGATGGCATCGACGGAGAAATGATCGTTCTCGACGGACACGTGTACCATGCCCGTGCCGACGGCTCAGTCACCGAATCTCGGGATGACGAGCTTGCTTCCTTCGCTGCGGTCGTCGACTTTATTCCTGAGCGGCAATACAGCATTCGCAACATGACCATGAAGCAGCTCGACGCGTATATCGCGTCGCTGATCTCCAGCGAAAATTACTTTTATGCCATCCGTATTCAGGGCACCTTCTTCTCCGTCACGAACCGCGCCATTGCCAAGCTCAGCCTGCCTTACCCCACGCTCGCACAGGCAGTGCAACAGCAGGTGACGTTCAACCGCGCTGATTTTCCGGGAACGGCCGTCGTCCTGCGCTCGCCGCAGTACGTGTCGAATCTTAATGTCGCGGGCAATCACTACCACTTCATTTCTGAGGACCTGACCTTTGGTGGGCATGCTCTAGATCTCCACGTCGACCAAGCCACGCTGCAGATTCAGGAAATCCGGCGAGCCACGCTGGAACTGCCGCACACTTCCTCCTTTCAAAAAACGTCACTTCCTCCGTTCACCAAGTGACTATTTAATCGGTACTGCGGTTGAATTGAGGTTCATCGCCTGACGGCCTGAACCTGGTATGTCAAGTCGGCTGAGAAAAAAACCCTCAGAGGGGGCTGGGCGGCGGCCGTCAACGTGACTGGCCTGCAACGCTGGGTACAACTTCCGAACCAGGTGGGACTTGAGCGTGCGGAGTGCCGCCCGTTTCGTTTTTCCCTCGCGCTCCTTCTTCGCTACAAATGTCCTCGGGCGCTCTTCGCAACGCAGTCGGGTGAGTGCCATCAGGTGAAGCACCCTGCTCTGTTGCCGGTTGCCACTCCCGTTCACGCACCAACGCGTGTTCTTCCCACTGCCCCGTTCTATTGGTGCAGCACCGCAATAACTGGCGAAGTGATCAACATTCTCAAACCGCTTGATATCACCGATTTCAGCCCCTACGGTGCCTGCGAGCACCACGCCGATCCCCCGCAACGCCAACATGACGGCCGGGTTACCTCGACTATGTGCCCGACGAGCGACTTGTCAGTGCGTTCTTCGCCGACACGTTCCGGCAGTGGACCTCCCGAGAACTCATCGCCATCGGCACGAGCCAACCTCGAGTCTTCGCGCCCGGCACCAACTGGGCCTACTCGCACACGAACTACGTGATCCTCGGCCAAGCACTCGAGAAGATCACGGGCAAGTCCCTCGCAACCCTCCTACGTGAGAACATCCTTGCCCCGCTGGGCCTGAAAGACACCCACAGCGTGGCGACCGCTCAGATGCGCGAGCCCACAACTGGATTTGGGTCGCCCCCCAGCCTGTTCGCTGGACCTGCCCTGATTGGGCTGGCCACCCGACTGACGGCTCACCTGAGGGCGGCGCAGCCCGTCAACCGTGCCCAGACTGCGGCGGCCCGGCAGGGGATCACTCCTCCGGCGGCGCGTGCCCTGCAAACCCGCTGGGACAGTGTAATTTTCCTGCGGGTGGCGGGTATGGCGCTGGGAATAGTGGGACTGGGGCTGTGTGCGTTGTGGCTGCGCTGACGGGCCGAGTCACACGAGATGACGAAATGACCCTCTGACGCTTGCAATTGCTAAGAGGGAAGCGCAAGCGGGCCGCTCCGGTCAGTGCGTAAACTCTGGACTCCACTCTGGTCCGTCACCTTGAAGTGTGGCGCAGTCCGGCCATCAGCAGCTTGATCAAGCGGCGGGCGTTGTACTGAGGGTCGTTGGTCCCGATGCAGAGATTGCCAATGCCCCGCATCAATTCGCGGGCCTCGATGTCTGGGCGAATCTCCCCGGCTTCGGCAGCGGCGGTGAGCAGGCCCGCACATACGGGCACCAGGCGGTCAAGAAAGGCGGCGTGCAGCGCCTTGAAGTCGGCGTTGTCGGGCCGCAGCACCGCAGCGAGGCCATGCTTGGTGGTCAGGAAGTCCACGAACAGATCGATCCACTGTCCCAACGCCGCGGACGGACTGACGCTGCTGGCCAGCAGTACAGGCCCCGCCTCGGCACAGGTGTCGATCTGATGACGGTACACCGCAATGATCAGATCCGCCCGCGTCGGAAAGTGGCGGTAAATCGTGCCGACCCCGACGCCTGCTTTGACCGCGATGTCACGCACGGGCACCTCGACGCCGGACGTGACGAAGAGGGCGGCGGCAGTGTCCAGCAACGTCTGCTCGTTGCGCCGTGCGTCGGTTCGCTTGGGTAAGGCGGTTGTTTTGCCCGCTTCATTCTGTGCGTTCATCCTCCTGCCTCCTGCTGTGTTGACAAACGGAATCATGTTCCGTATGATATGGGAACAGCGTTCCGTTTAGAGAGTCTAGCGGATTGGACGTCTGGTGGCGAGGCAACCGTGGGCCGTCTCGATCCTCAACTGCGGCACGGCCGCTTGGTTGCCCTCTGGGTGAGTCAAGTCACTGGTCTTGAACCCGGATGTCGATGTTCAGGCAGGCAGGTCACCCCACCACTTCCCTGGGAGGAAAAAACATGAATGTACAAGGCAGCGTAGTCATCATCACTGGAGCTTCGATGGGCATCGGCGAGGCCACCGCACGCGCTTTTGCAGGGGCAGGCGCGAAACTCGTTCTTGCCGCCCGGTCTGCCGACAAATTGGCCGCCGTCGCCCAGAGTCTGCCCAGCGGGGCCGAGACACTGATCGTTCCAACCGACATGACTGATCCCGTGCAGGTCAAAGCCCTCATCGAGAAAGCCCATGAGCGTTTTGGGCGGATTGACATCCTGATCAACAATGCCGGGCAATCGGCGATTGGTCCAGTCTCCACCATTGATCCTGAGGTCTACCGCCAGATCATTGAACTCAACATATTCGGGCCGCTCCACGCCCTTCAGGCCGTCGTCCCGAAAATGAGGGCGCAGGGTGGGGGCGTGATCATCAACATCAGTTCGAGCGTGAGCAAAATGGCGATTCCGGGCATTGGCGCGTATGCCTCCACCAAATACGCCCTGAACGGGCTGAGCCTCACGGCCCGCGCTGAGCTGGCAGCCGACAACATCCGGGTCGTGCTGTTCCATCCGGGTCAGACCATCACCAACTTTGGCAAAAATGCCCTGCGCCCGGCGGATATGGGCAACTGGCGTCCCGGCGGCAATCAGCCGATGCCGGCACCCGACTCGGCAGAAGCGGTGGCCCACACCATTTTGGAAGCCGCCCGCACCGAACCCGCCGAACTGGAGATGCCGCGGAGCTGAGGCTTTGACGCGATGGAACTGGACGATCCGGGAGCTTGACGTGCAGCAAAGCCGGGCAGCGAAACGCGGCTGGACTTATGCCCTTTCAGCTGTCATGAGTTCAGCCGCCTCAGCGCAAGGATGTTGTCCTTGATGGTGCCGACCTGACCGTCGGGGCTGGACGTTTCAGTCACTTCGCGTTCCGGGGTTCCCACAAAAACAGTCTCCCACTGGTCAAGGTTCAGGCCAACCGTGCCAAGCGCTTCCTGGGCGCTGGGGTACTGAACCTCCGAGTCTTTTACCCAGGAAGGGGCCGAGGCGTGCTCGATCACCAGCAGCAGGCCGCCGACAGCGACGGCGTCAGCAGCTTGCCGCAGCACCAGGTCGCGGGGAAATGCCACTGGGGACTGCAGATAGAGCGCGTACACCAGATCAAACTGCCCCACTGGGAAGCTTTTTTCCAGATCGTGCTGTTCAAAGCGGGTGCGTGTGCTGACGCCCGCATCGGCGGCGTGCTGTGCAGCGCGTTCCAGGGCGGTGGCCGAGATATCGGCGCCAGTGACCTGCCAGCCCCGCTGGGCCATCCAGACGGCGCTGTTGCCCTCGCTACAACCGAGATCCAGAGCGCTCCCCGGCGTCAGCGGTTCCGCCCACCGTGCCAGGATGGCGTTGGGCCGCCCCGTCCAGGGCCGTGGGTTGTTCTGATAGCGCTCCTCTCAGTACTGCTGGGCAGTGGATGAATGGGATGGGTCATCTGTTCGCTGATTCATTTTGGTTTCTCCGGGCTGATGTGCCGAGGTGGTGGACAGGGCAACGCAGCTTCGATCAGGTTCTCAGGGGAACGCTGCTGGGCGCTGCGGCCTGCACTGGGGCTGGAATGACCTGCTCCAGCTTCGAGAGGGGCCCGAAGATCAGGGATTGGTGCAGCGAGACGCCCGCCCAGACCCCATCGGCGGCAGCCAGAGAAGCGTTCCCACCCCGCGCCGTCAGATCGCCCGCCGCGTAGACGCCCGGCACGCTGGTCTGTTTGGTCGCGTCGGTGTGCAGCAGTTGCCCCTGCGGGCCTTCCTCGGAGGCGCATCCCAGTTGCTCGGCCAGGTCACTCGCCGGACGGATGCGCGAGGCCACGAACAGGGCGTCCAGTGGAAAGAAGCGACCATCGGCCAAGCGAACGCCGTCTAAACCCGGAGCCTCGCCTTCCAGCCCGACCACCGTTTCAGGCTCTACCTCAATCCCACGTTCGGCGAATTTTGCCAGCATCGTCGCGTCCGGCAGCGGCTGCCCATTCAGGAAAAAGGTCACGCGGCCCCAGTCTGAAATCAGGAGCGCCTGGTGGGTGGAGTGCGGCAGGGCGCTCAGCACGCCCAGGCGTTTGCCCCGCACCTCGTAGCCGTGGCAGTACGGGCAGTGCAACACCGTTTGCCCCCAGCGCTCGGCCACGCCGGGGGTCTCCGGCAGCAAGTCTATGACGCCGTAAGCCAGCAGCAGTTTCTGAGCGTGCAGGGTGTCGCCCGACGCAAGCGTGATGCTGAAGTGGTCTCCTTCCCGCCGCGCCTGTGTTGCCGGAGTAGCTATAAAGGTCACGTTGGGATACGCGGCCAGATCAGCGCGGGCCTGGGCAATCATCGCGCGTGGAGTCTGACCATCCTGACCAAAAAAGCCGTGTGAGTGGGTGGCAAAGCGGTTGCGGGGCTGGCCGCCGTCGAGAACACAGATGGGGCGGCCACTGCGGGCGATCTGCACTGCGCCGGACAGTCCAGCGTAGCTGCCGCCAATGATCAGGGCGTCATAGAGCATGATTGGTCTCCTGTGGAGCGCAAAGCGCCTGTTGAGACTGCGCCTGCTGAAATCGGAACTGGAAGTCGCTCGCCAGGGCTGTCAGGGTCAGGGTCTGGAGCCGCGAGGTCATCAGCGCCTCGGCCTGCTGCAAGGTGTCGTCCAGCGCGGCATTGACCGCCTGTTCGACCAGACAGGTCGGGCGTTCGGAGCGGTTGCCGATAGCAAAGAGCGTGGGGGAACCCAGCGCCAGGTACACGTCGAGCAGGGTCGTGTGGGCCGGATCACAGGCCAGCCGCCAGCCGCCTCCGTGCCCCTTTTCAGAGGAAACGAGTCCCGCGCCCCGCAGCCCGGCCATCGTGCGGCGGACGACCACCGGGTTGCTGTTCAGGGCGGTGGCAAGGCGATCAGAGGGAATGGCCTGTTGGGCCTCCATCAGATGAAGGAGCAGATGAAGCACACTGGAAAGTCGGCTGTCGAGACTCATGACACCTGCACTGTTACATGATGGGGCGGCGCTGTCAAGCCGATCAACAGGAGTGTGAAGGAAAACTGGCTCTGGTCAGATCCCAGATTCCCTCTGAACCACTCCTGAGACAGACCAGGATTCGCCGTCCCCGTCGCTGAGATGACCGCGCTCCTCAGTCAGAGCCGAGCGCCGTCCTGCCGCCTAGGTCAGCCGCCCCAGCCACTCGATCAGGAGCGCCTGTTCCGCCTCACTGAGGGGAGACGGGACGCTTGGCAACAGGGCAACGAGAGAAACGGCGTGGGCCGCTGCTTGCTGCCGGGCAGAACTGGAACTGCCAGAAGTAGGTTCTGAATCCACCTCAGGGACGAGTACGGCCTTGAGTACCGCCTCGCGCATCTGTTCAGAGAGCCCGTGGTCTTGTTCTGTACTGCCCAGCAAACTCAGCGTCACTCCTTTGCAGGCTGCATGGAACATGGCGGCGGCGCGGTCTACGCTCACGCCGAGCCGGCCCACCTCCGCTACGCGCTGCATCAGACTCCGCAGCATGGCGGCTCCCTCCAGGGCAGCAGGCGACGCCGCGCTGAGCTCGGGCGTGCGGTGCATCGCCGTGTACAGGTGCGGGTGCGTCAGACCGAACTCCAGGTGCAGGTTCCAGCCCGCCCGCAACTCTTCTACCGGGTCGCTCAGGCTGGCCCGCGCCCCCTTGACCTGCAGGTATGCCGTGAACCCGGCTACGGCCACAGCGTCCAGCAGGCCCTGCATATCGCCGAAATGGCGGTAGATGGTCGGGGGCTGAACATCAGCGGCGGCGCTGACCGCACGGGTGGACACGGCTTCTACGCCCCCAGCCTCCAGCAGCTTGAGGGCCGCCTGAAGAATGCGTTCCTGAGGGAGAGAAACGGCATCTGTGGTCACGTATCAACGATAGCAGATTGGCGTTATCAGCTTGACTTAGCGGTGATTACCAGTCTATGTTATCACTGTGAACACGGCGGCCCCCCAGCGCGGCCAGCACTTTCACACGACTGAAGCCTACCGGGGAGGCCGCTCTGCTCCCCGCGGGGCGTCGATCCGCTGATCGCCTGGACGGTTCTTGAGGCACACAGCAGGAGCACAGGCGTTGCCCAGCCCTGCATGGGCCGCCTGACCGCCAACAACTTGCTTCGACGATGCTGGCGAAAGCGTCGAGCCTGCTTTAAGGAGACGAATTATGATGCTGATTACAGGGGCCACCGGACAGATGGGCACATTGATCATCCAGAGCTTGCTCAAAAAGATTCCGGTCGACCAGGTGGCCGGGTTAGCGCGCGACGAGGACAAAGCCGCCCCATTGAAAGTACAGGGCATCGACATTCGGATCGGTGACTATGATGATTCAGCCGCACTCGAGAGAGCGATGCAGGGCGTCGAGAAGGTGCTGCTGATCGCTGGGACAGATGAGCACAAACGGGTTCAGCAGCACCAGAATGTCGTGGACGCTGCGAAAAAGGCGGGAGTCCGGTGTATCGCCTATACCAGCCGGGATCTGAAGAACCGGGACACCCTGGTCAATCAGCTCATGCTGGGTCACTTTCAGACAGAAGACCTGATCAAAGAGAGCGGACTGAACTACATCATCTTCCGCAACATCCTGTACATGGACTTTATTGCGGGTGTCGTGGGCGAAAACGTTGTTGAGACAGGCATTCACCTCCCCGCCGGTGAGGGCAGAGTCGCCTACGCCCTTCGCAGCGAGCTGGCCGAGGCGATGGCCCGTGCGCTCGTAGACAGCGATTGGAACAACAGGACATACCACTTCACGGGCAGTCAGTCTTATTCCTTCGCGGACGTCGCCTCGGCTTTGACCCAACTGTCAGGCCAGGAGGTTCGTTACACTGCTACAGAAAAATCAGTGTTCGGGGCGCAGCTCACGGGGCGCGGCGTGCCGGCCTTTCTGGCAGAGAGGATCGCTGGCTTCCTGACCGATATCAAAAACGGCCAGGAAGACCACGTGAGCACCGACCTGGCGCATTTCCTGGGGCGCACGCCAGCGTCACTCACAGAAGGTCTGAAAGTGCTGTTCAAGCTCTAGAACGCGCGCTCCGCAGAGGCCACGTCACGGGGAGGGGAGAGCGTCGCCGCTGCTCATGCAAAAATTGACCGTCATCATCTTTGTCTTCCCCCAAGCTGAGTGGCGAGGGTTCCGTAGCAGAGGAGTGCACCATGAAGGCAGTCCAATTTGATCAGTACGGCGACCTTGACGTGCTCTATCTCGGCGAGCTTCCAGCGCCAAGCGCTGGTGCGGGCCAGGTCGCCGTGGATGTTCGCGCGGCGGGCATCAACAGGGGCGGGTCCTCCATTCGCAGCGGCGCGCTGAAGGCAAGGTTTCCGCTGACCTTTCCGTCTGGCCAGGGCTGGGACGCTGCGGGGGTCGTCTCGGCTCTTGGCCCAGGCGTGGACAGCGTGGCTGTGGGTGACCAGGTGGCGTGCTGGGGCCCCCAACATGCCAGTCAGGCCGAACAGGTCGCGCTGAGTGCTGGACAGGTGGTTCGCCGGCCGCCTGCCGTGCCCTGGGAGGTGGCCGGCCCGTTGTACCTCGTGGGCACGACCGCCTACGCCGCCGTTCAGGCGGGTGACACCGTGGCCGTCTCGGCAGCAGCAGGCAGCGTGGTGGTGCAGGTGCTGCGGCGACTCGGAGCGCATGTAATCGGGATTGCCTCGGAAGCCAATCACGCCTGGCTGCGCTCCGTGGGGGCCACACCCGTCCTGCATGGCAAGGGCCTGGAAGGGCGGCTGCGTGAGACTGCGCCGCAGGGCATGGACGCATTTATCAACTGTTTCGGTGACGGCTACTGCCAGTTGGCCGTCGACCTGGGGATCAGTCCGCAGCGCATCAACACCGTTGCTGACTTTGCAGCAGCCCAGAAGCTTGGGGTCAAGGCCGAGGCCAGTGCTCAGGCGAGCAGCTCGCCCACCGTGTCTGAGATCGCCGAGATGGTGGCGAGCGGGGAGGTCGTGATTCCCGTGCCTGCGTCCTCTCCGCTGGCACCGGTGTGTGAGGCCTACCCCGAGTGAGAAAAACGGCACACCCACGGCAAAATTGTGCTGATTCCCTGAGCACCAAGCCGAGACAGGTCGCGTCACTGCGGCGCTAAAGGAAGCCTCCAGCCAGTGACCACCATTCGCTTGACCCGGTCCCTTAGAGCAATGTGCAGGGTTGCTGTGCTGCTGAGGCGAGTGCGGCCAGCGCCCGAGCTGGCTATTGGGGCAGCAGGCCGGTACTGGCCTGACCCGTGAAGGACTTGACCCACGTCCAGGGCAGGTAGACGTAGCCCTGATCGCCCCAGCAGTCGCCCCAGGAGTTCTTCACGATGAAGTACCCGAAGTCGTCGGCCACAGGCTGATTCGGCAGTTTCTTCTGCAGGTTCTGGCTGGAAATAAAGCCCGTGACGGTCATGACGTGATTCAGTTCCCAGTCCGCCTGTCCGTTGGGCAAAGTCGTTTTGGTCTGGGCGGCGACAAAGCCGTTGGCATCCGGCGTCATATTGGCCATAGACGGAGCGGCGTTCGCGGTGGGCTTCATGTACCGGGCGTCCATGGTGAGGGTGGTGGGGTGGCCCAGCACCGAGCGCAGCAGCAAGATCACCATGCTCTGATCCAGGTCGGCTTGGTTCCAGAAGTCGGTTGGCGATCCCATGCGGTAGCCGCTGCCTGCTCCGGTGTCGGGCAGCCTTCTCATCATGTACAGCTTGCCGCCCACCAGCGTGACGTACCAGTCGCTCTGGTCGGTGGTATTGGAGCAGGGGCCGTAATTGACGCTGCCGTCCTGATAGCTGTTGCACGACTGGGTGTAGGTCTGTGTACTTCTATTGTCTATGCGGCTGAGGCTCTTGTTGTATTGCCACTGCGATTCGTAGGCGAAGGTGTAACCCGCCGCACTCGCCTTCTGAGCAATGCCGATGGGATCGCCTCCCTCTCCAAACCGCCGGGGTGCCCATTCCAGGAAGCGGTGGCCCGCGTAATCCTCCTCGGACAGGTTGACCGCCTTGTGATCACGCCGCGCGATTTCGGCCTCCAGGACGGCCACGGTGGCAAAAGCCCAGCAGGTGCCGCGCTGCCCCTGATCCTTAACGGTGGTGGTCAGATTCTTCAGCGGCCAGTCGAAGTTCTGGGCGATGCCCCCGGCGGCGGGCGGCTTGCAGGCTCCCTTTTGGGTGCGGTCAAGCTGGTCTTTCGCGCCTGTCTCCAAGCTGGCCGGATCCAGCAAGAAGACGAGGTTCAGGATCTCGGCTCCGTACTCGCGGATCACGTCGCTGGCCCGCCTGTTCAGGACGATCAGGCGTTCGGCGCTGTAATTCCTGACCTCCGCCGGGGCGGGCAGACCAAACTGCTGGACACTGTTGTTCAGTTTCCTGAGTGTGATGTCCAGATCGGTATACAGCGTGCTGTAGAGGCTGTATTGGTTGGCCTGACTGGGAAAAGTGCGGGCGTGATTGGCCAGGACGGCCTTGCCGAAGGTATTGCCCATCAGCACGACGCTCTTGCCACCGCTGGCCGTCGGCACACTCGCCAGATGGTCGCCGTCGGCATTGATGGCGTCTGCCGGGGAAGGCTGGAGGATGGTGCTGAACTGCGGGTGCGTGTTGATGTAGGCGCGGGCGTCGGCGTCGTCCTGGGCGTCCTGCCGCTCCTGAATGGCCTGTTCGTCGGCAAGATTCTGGGCCGTGACGATTTTGCCGCCGTTCCTGACCGCCTCCATGAACTTCGCGGGCGTCACCATGTCGCTGCCCGCAGGCGCGTCCCCGCCGAATTCCGGCTGTGCACTGAAGAAGGCAGCCTGCGCCGGGTCGCCACCGGGTGGAGGAGTGCCGCCCCCGCCGGATGATCCGCAGGCGGCCAGCGTGAGGGTAAGCAGGAGCAAAAGGGGATTCAGCTTGGACATGAGCAGTGTGGACATGAGGGTCTCCCTGCGGATCGGCGGGCTGGGATCAGCCGTGAGGGGGCGGGGGTACGGCAGGATGGAGCGGGTGTAGTCCGATGCCAGAGGCGCGTCACCGAGAGGCGCGGCACTTTTTGGGCAGACCTCCAGCGCCCGCGTGCTGTCGTCGGGCCAGTGTCCCGCAGTGCCGCTGGCCTGAACGGTGCCGCAGGGCCGGCTCAGTCGATGCGAACTGGTTCCGGCATGGACTGCCAGAGCTTCCTGACCATGCTTCTCCTGTCCCTGTGGCTCATTGCCGCTGAAGAGGGCAGGGACGGCCTTCTTCCCGGTAAGGCGGGGTGGGTGAACGCGGAACCGACCTTTCTGCGGTGGGGCCGCTCGTCTGGCCCTCTCCGTTCCCCTAGACTGAAGCGCCCCCGGTTACGTGGCGGTCAGGAAAAGGGGCGATTGCGCCGTTTGGTGGCTGTCATTCGGCGCTCTGCTTCCCCACATCACACGAGTTCGGGTACCAAGCAGGAGGCCGAATCAGTTGTGCGCACCACCGCTCCGAGCCCACGCCGGGCCTGCCCCAGAGTCAATGTCGGCGCGGTGACGGCGGGAAGCTGAACGCTTGGTGTGGGCCGTGGCGACGGTCTACCATAGGCAGGATGAACAGGACTCCGCCACACCCCCCGGGCCTCTGGCCCGGCGCCGGTCTGTGTCTGCAGCCCGTGGCCTGTACGGATGGACGGGTTTCCTCCGGGTCAGGGTGACGCTGTGTCCCGAGACGTTCAGCAAGGGTGCGAATGAGCGAGCCGCTTGAAGCACTGGCGCTTCGGCTCCGCGCCCTCACGGCGCGCCGAACTGGCCTGGCCGTCTGCGTGTGGGGGGAAGCGGGCATCGGCAAGAGCCACGCCGTTCACGCACTGCTGCGGGCCACCCCCTGCCGCAGCCTCAGCGTTTCGGCCCGCCTGACCGGGGCGGCTTGGATTCAGGTCTTGGTGCAGGCCGAGCCGCGCCCCCTCCCCTTGCCCACCTGGGCGGCCCAGGTACTGGCGCGGCTTCAGGCTGGAGCAGGGGTAGACGCGGCCACCAGTCTCAAGACCCTCGGCGCAGTGCTGGCTGGACTGGCCCCTTTTGTGCTGCACCTCGAAGATCTGCACGAGGCTGACCCACACGGGCGTGAACAGGCAGCGGCGCTGGCTCAGCTGGTGGGGCGCACGCGGGGCGTCGGCCTGCTGGCCACCAGCCGCACCCCGCCTCTGGAGGAGTTTGAAGGCGTTCAACTCCGGCCCCTTCTTCCGCTGGCTGCTGCGCGGTTGCTGGAAGCCGAAGCAGGCTCCGCCCTGCCTGAACCGGCGCTCGCGTGGATCTTTGAGCGGGCGGCGGGAAATCCCCTTTTTTCCCTGGAATACTTCCGCCTGTTGGCGCGCCAAGGTCACCTGTGGAACAACACCCAGCGCTGGCACTGGCGGCCCCCTCTGCCGGAAGTCATGCCGCTGACGGTCGAGGCGGTCATAGAACAACTCCTGTTTGCGGCGGCCCATGTGCCTGCGGTGCCGCCTGCCCTCAACACCGCTGCTCTGCTGGGCGAGCCGCTCACTGACGAGGTGTGGGCCGAAGTCGCGGGGCTGTCGGCTGCCGAACTTGCACAGGCAAAAGCAGCCCTGGAAAGCGTGAGGGTATGGTCGGGGCAACGGTTTTCGCACCCGCTGTACCGTGAGGTGGCCCTGCGCCGCCTGGTGGCTCCGGAGCGGCAAGGGCTGGCCCGCCGGGCCTTGGTGGCCCTGCACGGCGATCCACAGCGGACGGCGGCCCTCGTCGAAAGCGCTGATCTGGCCCCCGCCGAGGCTCTGGCCTGGTGTATGCGCGCCGCCGCTGCCGCCGAGAACACGGGTCAGGCGGCCCGCTTGACGGCGCAGGCGACGCAGTACGCCCAGGGAGCGCAGCGGGCGGCCCTGGCTCAGGCGGCGGCCCGTGGACTGCGGGATGTCGACCCGGCTTCCGCGCTCCAGTTGGCCGAAATCGCCTGTGCGGCGGTGCCTCAGGATGCCGGCATGCTCTGGTTCTGGGCGGAACTCCTGGCTGAACAGGGCCGCCTGGCGGAGGCCGAACGGGTGATGGAGCGGCTGCCTGCTGTGCAGCGCACCGGCACAGGTGGAGCGGGCCACCTGATTCGCCTGCGTGCCTCTGCGCGGGACACCACGGGCGTCCTGACGCTCTGGCACACAACCCCAGAGCTGCACACCGATCCTGAACCCAAGCTGGCCTGTGCAGTGGCTTTTGCGTTGGCCGTGCAGGGCGAACCCCGCGCCGCTTCCCTGCTGGCCCTCCAGACCCTCGGGCACCCGAAACTTGAGGCGGCGACGCGCTGCGAGTTGATCAATGTGTTGGGCGTCGCGTGTTACGCCGTCAACGATTTTGTGGGTGCAGCCGAACACCACCGCCGCGCCGTGCTGGCAGCGCAGGAGGTCGGCAATGTCCGGTTGGAGGCCCTGTTTCTCTCTAACCGTGCCCTGGCCCTGGGGGAGTTGGGCCGCCACCACGAGCGCATGCTGGATTTGGAAGCCAGTTTGCGGCTGCACGCCGCGTCCGGACACCTGCTGGCGTTCAGCCGTACCCAGGTCGCGGTGGCCGATGCCTACCTCGATCTGGCGCAGTACGAGCAGGCCGAAGAAGTGCTGCTGGAATGCCGCGCCGCGCTCTCGCGGCTGCCGGCCTCCGATCACCTGATCGAGTGTGAATACCGCCTGAGTGTGCTGTACCGCCACTGGGCACCGCCACACGGCGGGCTGCTGTCGGTCAAGCACGCGCAGGCGGCGCTGGCCTATGCCCGTTCGTTGGCCAACCCGCGCAAAGAGGCCTGGAGCCTGGCCTACGCGTCGCTGGCAGAGGCGGGAATGGGCCGCGCCCAGCAGGCGGAAGCGCTGGCCACAGAAGCGTTGGCCCTGGGGCAGCGCCTGGGGTCGCCCGGCGTGCTGGGCATGGCCCGCTTTGCTCAGGCCCACGCTCTGGAAGCCGCTGGCGCACGCGGGGCCGCTTTGCAGGCCTTCGAACAGCTGGAAGCCGACCTGAACGCGCAGGGCATCACCGACGCCGCGCAGGAAGTGGGACTGGAAGCCGACCGGGTGGCGGGACGGGCAGACCGGGCCGCCGAACGGGTGGCCTGGTTCCGGCAGCACGAAATGCTCAATTTGGCGAGCGTGGCAGGCCGCTATTTTCCAGGGCTCCAGCGGCAGCCCGCCGACCCGCCTGAGTCCGGCGCGGTACAGCGGTCAGATGGACTGGGGTTAGATGGGCTGCAATCGGAGGGACTGCGGTTAGAGGTACTGGGGCCGATGCGCTGCGGCCCGCCGGGTCAGGTGACGCCCGTGAAAGGCCGCAAACGCCGCGAACTCCTCGCCGCGCTCCTTGACGCCCGATTGCGGGGCCGGCCCGACCTCGCCCGCACCGATCTCCTCGACCTGCTGTATCCCACCACCGATGAGCTTCAGGCCGCCGCCGCCCTGCGGGAACTGGTACACACCACCCGAACTGCGTTGGGCAGCGGCGTCATTCAGACCACCTCATCGGGCTACGCCCTGGGCAATGTCGCGTCCGATGCGCACGCTTTCTTGACAGGCGCGGGCACCCAGCTGTGGCGCGGGGTCTACCTTCAGGACGCGGCCCCCGAACGCCAGGACGAGACGGTTGCCGAGGCGCTGTGCCTGGCCCTGCGTGCCCGGATCGAGGCAGCCCTGCCCACCGACCCGCACGAAGCGGCCCGAAGCGCCCGCCTGTTGCTGGAGGCCGAGCCTTACGACCTCGCGGCGCTGCGCCTGACCTTGCAGGCGTTGCGGGCCTCGGGCAACCACCGCAGTCTGGGCCGGGTGTACGCCGAGGCCTGTGCCCGCCTGCGTGACGTGGGCGAGCGCTTGCCCCCACGCTGGGCTGACTTCTTGGCGCAGCCCATTTGAAGGCGGCCCCCACACCCAGGCCCGCTGGTCAGACAGGATCGGCACAATCTGGCGTTTTCCTGATCGGCGCGTAACTGGGCTGGGCGCACTGTACAGAACAGGGAGGTTGCCTGCGGGCCAGACGGCAACGCCGCTCCCTGCTGCGGGCGCTTTCCCTGAGCCTGCGGCCCTTTGCCTCAGGGAAACCGGGAGCAGCCATGAGCCTCACCTCACACCGCACCGTCAGCCGCACTGCCCTCCTTGCCGCCCTCTTGACCAGCGCCACGTCGGCCAGTGCCCAGACGCCGAGCTATTACCGGCTGCAACTCAAATCGGACGGTCAGTATCTCGACGCCGCCAACTGCACGGCCAACGTGACCCTCAATCCGGGTTCCAGCTACGCGGACGGGGCCTGCCAGGCGTGGCGCTTTCTGCGGGCGGGGGGCGGCTGGTACCGCATTCAGCTCAAGTCGGGCGGACAGTTTCTGGATGCCAGTTACTGCTCCGCCCCCATTCGCCTGAATCCCGGCTCGACCTATGCGGGCGGGGCCTGCCAACTGTGGCGACTCGTTCCGGCAGGCGACGGCTGGAGCCGCTTGCAACTGAAATCAGACGGGCGCTATCTGGACGCCGTGAACTGCACCGCGACCCTGGGCCTGAATCCCGGCTCGACCTACGCGGGCGGCGCTTGCCAACTGTGGCGGTTGGTGGCCGTTCAGCCCTGAACCCCGCTTTGGCCGTCTCAAGGAGCGTTCCCAGTGAACCATGACCTGAACTGGAAAGGAGGCCAGAACACAGGGGCGGCAGACCGGCGCGAGCAGGACTTCAGGCCGCTGACCTACCGGCTGTGCCCCCGCTGTCTGCGGGCCGTGCCAGGGCACTCACCCGAGCACTACTGCGTCAACGACGGCACCAAGCTGCTCAGCGCCTGTCCAGTCTGTCAGGCCGCCATCCTCTCGCCCTACGCCCTCTTTTGCGCGGGATGCGGCCACCCGTTTTCTGCCGCGCCATGAAGCCGCCCCGCCCGCAGGCCAGAGTGAATGTGGGTCAGTTGTCCAGCAGCGGCTTTGGCCCCTCCCACCCGGCCCCACCTCAGCGTGCCCTGAAGTCCGTTCCAGCCGCCTTGCCCCTCTTCCTCTGTCTCATTCCCCCTGTCTCATTCCTCGGTCTCACTTGGGAGTCTTCTATGAAACGGATTGTTCTCGGCCTGACCCTGCTGGCCTCGTTCGCCCTCGCCGCAGACCTGAAATACAACGTGTCGGTCAATGGGCGGCCTACCCCCGATCCGGCCATCGTGGTCAACGGCAAGACCTATGTGCCGCTCTCGGCCCTCAAAACCCTGGGCGTTCCCGCCACGCTTCAGGGAACGACCCTGAATCTCGGCGCGCAGACCGCCGCTGCCCCCGGAGGAGCCAACCAGCGCGTCTCGCTGGAAGGGTGCGTGGGCGACACGCTCTTTAACGGCATCTGGCGGATGACCGTGAAAAAGGTGGAGGCGATTGGGCCGGATGTGGGCCTTGGCCCCGGCTGGGGCGTGACCGTGGAACTCCGCAATGGCACCACCACGCGCACCTCGTTGCACGACACCGGGCTGGAATCGGTGGAGCTTGTGCAGCCCGACGGCAATACCCTGGCCTTCGAGGTTCGTGAAGCCGAGGAACGCCTGCTGTACAAAGAGATCTCGCAGGCAGGCGGCGTGACCTATCAGCTGCGCTTCCATACCCCCAATGCCCGGACACCCGCCAGCGAGGTACCGCGCCCGGCCAAACTGATCGTGCAACTGAACCCCAAGCGCCTGACGGCTGGCTACCTGATAGCGGCCAAAGTCGCCTATACCACGCCGAACCCCAGTTTCCGCGTGGGGCTGACCTGTCAGCGGTAATCCCGCCTCCCTGAGATTGCCAAGAGCCCCACCCGTCGTCACTCGGCGGTATCCGGGGAACCGCAGACCTTGCGACACCCGGTCTGGACGCCTTCCAGCAGGCGAGACCAGACGCGCCACGGTCACGCCCGACTGGCGCAACATCACCTCCAGGGCTCAACTGACTTTCTGCACCTCAAATTTTAAGGCGGGTTTCTGCGTGCTGGAAGGCATCGAGGGCAGCCAATTCGGGGAGGAGTGCTTGGCGACGCACCTCGGAAACAAAATAGGAGTGTAGGATGCTGGCTCAACAGATGACCCACACAGCTCCGTCCCAATTTTTGGCCTCAAAAGCGCCGATTTCACCCCACCAGCCATACCTTTGCGGGATAGGGTTCAAAACGAGCGATACCGTTGTGGAAAAGAGGCAGGATATGCCGTCCTGCACGCTGAATGTTTGTTTCCTTGTTCTTTCATATCTTTCCTTCAGAAGAGGTTGTCTGAACCCGCTCTGACCTTATAGAGAGGCGTGGGACTGGTCCTTGTCTCACCGCTCTTTCCTTGGGTGTCGCCTGAACTGGTGTCACCGCAGCCTGACTGCAGAGGCAACCTGATCCTCAGGCCAGCTCTGCTGCAACCGCCGCCCACGTCTGGAACGGTGGGACTGCTCGACAATGTTGTGACAGCGCGATGTGGAGATCCCGAGCCTGGTGGTCACCGTCCGCCAGGCTCGGGATCTGCCGGATGACAACGCCGCAGCTCCGGAGGCGGTCAGTCTGAATGATCTCTAGAACATCGTATTGCGTGAACAGCCTGTTCAAAAGGTTTTCGCAGCCGTTCAGTCCCGATGCCGCTGAAGGAGAATGCCCTGCACAGCGTAATGTTCTGCACTCACCTCATCGGCCAGGGCTCGCCACGCCGCTGGAAGAATGTCTTGGAGACTTCCCCCTTTCTGTGCCCTCTCATGGCAGCACGGTTTTCATGACAGTAGGGTGGGCTGTTTCGGCCAAGCAAACCGGAACGTCGCCCCCTGATCGACCTTTCCTTCCGCCCACACGTGGCCACCCAACCGCTCACACACTCGCTTAACGGTCACCCACCCGGTCCCAGTGCTAGCGGGTGCTGTCTTTCCAGGGCCACCAGCACGGTGAGCAGGCGCGATGAAGCGGGATCTCCAGGGCAGCGACGTTCCCACCCTGATTCTGGCTTCCCCGCACGATGGGGGCAAATGCCGCAGTCATCATGGCTGGCTGCTTCCGGGCGTGGCCGCGTCTTCCTGTTTTGTCAGCCTGCCCACGCGGCACGCAGGGACCTGGGCCGAGTGCCGTCAATGTCTGTGAAGCCGTACTTCTCACCCAGTTCAGCCGCCACCAGCACTTGGCCGGTGTGGGCAAAGATGGCGGGGTCGCTCGCCAGGGCCGCCACCGCGCGTCCGATGAACTGAGGTGACTCTGAATTCGAGAAGTCGAAGGTGCCCGCTGGCGCTTGCAAGACCGCTTCGGTTCGCACAAGGCCTGGATACAGGCTCAGGCTCGTGACCCCGTGTGGCCGCAGGTGGTTTGCCATCGCCAGGGCCATGCGGTCGGTGGCCCCCTTCGCCAGAAAGTACGGCAGGTTGTCCGTGTTCTGGTGGCGCGTCGCCGCAAAGAACGAGATCCCCACCAGCAGGCCCCGCGACCGGATCAGGAGCGGCGCGGCCCGTTGGCTGGTGACGTAGTGGGCGCGCACGCCCGCCGCGAACATGTCGTCCCAAATGGAGGTCGGTTGCTCCCAGAATGGCGCGCTCCACGCCGCCCCGCGCTCGTCCCACAGATGCAGGCCCTCATAGCCGCCCCAGACATTGTTCACCAGAACATCAAGCCGTCCGGCCTCCGCCTCAATCCGGTCAATCACGCCCTGCGTTTGGGCATCGTCGGTGTGGTCACAGTGCACCGGAATGCCGACCCCGCCCAGCCGGGTGACTTCACGCGCTGTGTCTTCTAAGTTTCCCGCCAGCGAGGGCAAGTGGGCCGGGCGTCCGGACAGCGTGCGGCCTGTCACGTACACGGTCGCGCCCGCTTCCCCGAGTCCGAGGGCAATGCCCCGGCCAATGCCCCGTGAAGCGCCGGTGACCAGAGCCACGTGATCCTGAAGAGCGGGTGTCATACGTCAAGATAGTGGATGGGTAAGAGTGGATCTTGCCCAACCAGCGCGCAGCGAGTGAGGGGACGAAGGCGGCGGGCACCACAGGCCAGCAGCACAGCCCCCTCTCTGAAACGGGTTCTGGCAAGTTCATCAGGGAAGGGCCGAATGAGGTCAGTGGCCATCTGAACTTCAGATGGCCACTTCGACTGCAGCTCGCCATGCCAAATGAGCCTGGTTCTGGTTTGATCTTCGAAGGTTGGTGCGAACAGGGGTTCGGGTGTGCTGGTGGAGGTTTGAAACACGGGCGTGAAGGGCCAAGAATTCCGGTACTCGCCCTGGGTTCTTGAAGCCGATCTGGCTTCGTTCCTGTTGTCGGGTCGGGCGATGGGATTGCAGGGTCAGATTGTTGCCGCGCGCCGTCGAGATGACTTGGACGTGCTCCACAGCGTGGAGCACCGGGAGTTCCTTGAGTGCTGCTCCGGAGCTTGTCAGTGTGGATCACGTCTGGCACGTCGTCATTCATCAAGAGTCTTCGGAGGGAGGCCTTTGCTGCCGGGGTAGCTCGCCGAGCTTGGACAAGGAGGTTGAGAACAGCACCGGATTCGTCGATGGCCCGCCACAACCTGTGTTTCCTGCCACCGATCTCGATGCACACTTCGGCCAAGAACCACCGGGAATCCCGCCGGGGTTCCCGGTGACGCAGGTTTTCAGTCAGGAGCGGTGCGAACGGGATGTTCCACTGGCGCAGGGTCTCGTGACTGACCAGGGTGCCGCGCTTCTGAAGCAATTCTTGAACGTCACGTTGGCTCAAGGAGAAGCGGTGACAGAGCCACAGAGCGTACTGGACGATGCTCAGGGCAAAACGGTGGCGGTAGGGCTTGCGATCAGACACGGACGTTCAGGCTACCGCGCTTCACTGGCCAGAACCCCTGAGCGGGAGCTGGAGGAGCGGGGCAGAGGTCCTCCGCATAAAGGCCCATGAGGCCAGGGAAGTTCACCCCCCAAGTCACGGGCCTTCGTTGCTGTAGCGATTTTTCCCTGATCGGAAACTCTTGATCCCAACACTCACCTTGACAAAAGAATACTCCGACCCTAAGCTTGCCCTACTTTTTACTCTGAAGAAAATAAGTCGCGTGCCAGGAGAACTATGTCCATCCAGGCCAGAGTGCTGCAGCATATTCGCCAGCAGCATGAGATCAGTCAATCTGAACTCCGGATCCAGACCGGTCTGAGCGCTTCAGCTATTTCCAGTGCAGTGAGGCGCGTGCAGAGCATAGGCCTGATACAGGAGGTGGGAAGTCTTCAGGAAGCCATGGGCCGACCCCGCACCCTGCTCAGCCTCAATGCCGACTATGCGTACACCGTCGGCGTCCAGCTCAACGTCCAGCAGAGCCACATCGTCTTGTCCAACCTCTGCGGAAAAGTCGTTCACAGGGCCCAGTTCAGCCATTCCAGCCACATCCCCACCCAGATCGCCGAGGATGTGGCGCGCTTTATCGCTGAGGTCGGCGGACACCGGATTGTGGGAATTGGCCTGGCCGTGTCCGGGATCATCGACGCGGAACGCGGCGTCTGTCTGGATTCTGCGACCACAGTGGGCTGGCAGGACGTGCCCATCGGGCCGGTCGTCGCGGAACGCACCGGTATCCCTACGTCTGTCGAGAACGATGCGAACGCCCTCGCCCTGGCGGAACTGCTCTTCGGCGCGGCCAAGCACGACAACTCGTTCATTGTTGTGACGCTGGGCACAGGGATCGGTGCCGGCATCATCATTGACCGCAAACTCTACCGCGGCCGCAACGGCATCGCGGGTGAGATCGGGCATATCAGCGTCTCGGCTCCTTCAAGCTACACCTGCTCCTGCGGGAAAACCGACTGTCTGGAGGCCACCGCTTCCAGCAGGGCCATTGCCTGCGCGGTGAGTGAACGGCTTGGTGTGCCCATTGCGCTTGAACACCTGCGGGAGACGCTTCACAACGAGCCAGACATCGCCCAGGAGGTACTGGATCACGCTGGGACGCGGCTCGGCGCCGTGCTGGCTGTCCTCGCGACCGTTTTTGACCCTGACGCCCTCTACGTCGCCCCTGAACACCACATCAACCTGCCTGCTTTCCAGCTGGCCGCCGCAACCGCCTTCCAGTCAGCAGTGATGCCGCTGTGCCGCACGGCGACTACCCTGCGCTTCCTGAATGAATCGGAAGACATGTGGGCCCGCGGCGCGGCGAGCGTCGCCATTGAACGCTTCTTCGCTTCTGCCGTGCAGACCACTGGAGGTGACGTGGCCAGACCACCCTGAATGACTTGCCGCGCCGCGTCTCCCTGCCCCGTCCTCGCCGCCCTGCACGCCAGTCGCGCCAGGGTTTGACCCAAAAGAGAGAAGAGACATGACAAACATAGGACGCCTGACCGCAGGACTCTACATGCTTGCTGCACTCGCCACCGGACAGGCCCAGGCCCAGAAGGTAACGCTCACCATCGAGAGCTGGCGCAACGACGACCTCAAAATCTGGCGCGACAGCATCATTCCCACCTTCGAAAAGCAGTACCCCAATATTCACGTCGTGTTTTCTCCGACGGCGCCCACCGAGTACAACGCGGTGGTCGAAGCCAAGCTCAAGGGGGGCACCGCCGGAGACATCCTGGCCTGCCGCCCATTCGACGCCAGCCTGTCGCTGTACAAGGCCAAGTACCTCACGTCCCTGAACGGCCTGGCCGGGCTGAAGAACTTCAGTTCGGTGGCCAAAGCAGCCTGGAGTACGGACGACGGCAAAGTCACCTTCTGTATCCCGACCGCCGCGGTGATTCACGGCTTCCTCTACAACAAGGCGGCCTTCAAGGAAGCGGGCGTCAGCGTTCCAAAAACGGAAAAGGAATTTCTGGCTGTTCTGGAGAAGTTTAAGGCCGGGCGCAAATATGTCCCCCTGGTCATGGGCACCAAGGATCAGTGGGAGTCGGCCACCATGGGCTACCAGAACATCGGCCCCACCCTCTGGGGCGGTGAGAAGGGCCGTCTCGGCCTGCTCAAAGGAACCGCCCAATACAACAAAGGAGGCTTCCTGCAGGCCTTTGAGGCGCTCGGCCGCTGGAAGCCCTACCTGCAGTCCGGGTATCAGGCCCTGGCCTACCCGGATGCGCAGAACACCTTCGCGCAGGGGCGAGGAGCGATCTACCCGGCGGGATCCTGGGATATTGCAACGTTCCGCACCATGAATCCCAAGCTGGATCTGGGGGCTTTTGCCCCGTACACCTTCACTTCAGGCCAGAAGTGCGTCATTGACGATCATCCCGACATCGGCTTCGGTCTCAATGCCGCCAGCAAAAACCAGGCTGCAGCCAAAACCTTCCTGAGCTGGATGGCCGGCCCTGAGTTCGCGCGGCTGTATGCCAACGCCCTCCCAGGCTTCTATCCGCTGGCGAACGTCAACTATAAGGTGCAGGATCCGGTGGCGCAGCAGTTCCTCGATTGGCGCAAAACCTGCAGCGCTTCATTCCGTTCCTCGTACCAGCTGCTGTCGCGCAATGCCAATCCGAACAACGAAAATGATCTCTGGAACGCCTCCTCCCAACTGCTCAACGGCAAGATGACCCCGAAGCAGGCCGCTGACTTCGTGCAGAAGAATCTGGCGTCCTGGTACGCACCGCAGAAAGGCAAATAGGCGGTGAGCGGCTTGTTCAGGCCCACAACCTGCTTCCCGTTATGAAGAGGCGTTTTCCGGTTCACATTCTGGTGTTCTTGCTGCCGGCCGTCGCCATCTACACGCTCTTTATGATCTACCCGCTGCTGAGCTCCCTGTGGATGTCTCTGAGCAACAAGTCTGCGGCGGACAGTCCGGTGTTCGTGGGGTTGGCCAACTACGTCCGGCTGTTCACCGCACCAGAATTTGCCGGCCCCCTGTGGAACGCAGTGAAGAACAACATCATCTTTTTCCTGATCCACATGGTGCTGCAAAACCCCATCGGGTTGCTGTTGGCCGTCCTGCTCACCCGCAAGTTGGCCGGAACAGCTGTCTACCGCGCGATCATCTTCACACCCACCATCCTGTCCGTCGTCATCATCGGCTTCATCTGGAAGCTGATTCTCAACCCCTCCTGGGGCATTGCTCCTGGCCTGCTGCGGGCCCTGCACCTCGAAGGGCTGTACCAGCCGTGGTTGGGGCTCGAGAGCACCGCCCTGGTGACCCTGGCCCTGATCTCGGTGTGGCAGAACATCGGCATTCCGATGATGCTGTTCACGGCGGCGCTGCTGCGCGTTCCCACAGAACTGTTCGAAGCGGCCCGCGTGGACGGCGCGAGCGCCTGGACGATTTTCTGGCGCATTCAGTTCCCGTTGATCCTTCCGACGCTCGGCATCGTCGCGGTGTTGACCTTCGTTGGAAACTTCAACACGTTCGACCTGGTGTACGCGACGCAAGGTGCCCTCGCCGGCCCGAATTTCGCCTCCGATATCCTCGGCACCTTCTTCTACCGCACCTTCTTCGGCTATCAGCTGCAACCTGGTGATCCGTATATGGGTTCAGCTGTGGCAGGCGTCATGCTGCTGATTATTCTGGTGGGCGTGTTGCTTTTCGGCCTGTGGCAACGCCGTCTGCAGGACGTGCAGTACTAGGGAGCAGTTTCCCTGGGGCGTACGCTCTGCTTTCGGCCCATCACGTGTCCGCCCAATTGTGCCTGCTTCCTGGAGGACTACTGTGCAACATCGTTCCGCCTTCTCCCGGGCCGCGCCGCGTCTCCCACGGCGACGAACCTGGCCGGCCCTCCTGGCCAGCCACACCTTTCTGATTCTTTACTGTGCGTTGGCGCTGTTTCCCATCGTGCTGATGATCATCAATTCCTTTAAAGACCAACTTTCGATCTTTAGCGCGCCCTTTGCCCTTCCAAACGCTGAAACCTTCACCCTGGACGGCTACAAAACCCTGTTTGAAGGGTCAAACTTCGGCGGGTACGTGATCAACAGTCTCACCGTGACCGTGACGTCGCTGGCCCTGATCCTGATCACCGGTTCAATGGCTGCTTTTGCACTTTCGGAGTACCGGTTCCGGCTCAATGCACTGACGGCCCTCTACCTGTCGCTGGGCATCATGGTGCCGATCCGCCTGGGGACGATCGGCATTCTCAGCCTGGCCGTGAACCTCAACCTCGTGAACACCCTCTGGGCCCTGATCTTCGTCTATACCGCTCAGGGGCTTCCGCTGGCGGTGTTCGTGCTGACGTCGTTCATGCGGCAACTTCCCAAAGACCTCAAAGAGGCCGCCCGCCTAGACGGGGCCAGTGAATACCGGGTTTACGGCATGACGCTGCCCCTGATCCGCCCAGCTGTCGGCGCCGTCATGGCCATCTCCCTCATTCCTGTGTGGAATGATCTGTGGTTTCCCCTGATTCTGGCGCCGGGCGAAGGCACCAAGACCATTGTGCTGGGCGCCTCTGTATTCCTGGGTCAATACGTCAACGACTACAGCGCTGTTCTGGCTGCCCTGACCCTGGCCATTTTGCCCGCCGTGGTGCTGTACGTCCTGTTTTCCCGTCAACTGATCAGCGGCATCACCGAAGGAGCCATCAAGTGAAGGGGCAGGCATGCGCGTCGGCATAATCGGCTCGGGGAGCATGGGCCACGCGCACGCCCGTGCCTGGCGGGCCCTCGGCGTTGACTTCGGCATCTACAGCCGCGACGCGCCGCGGGCCGCTCAACTCGCTGCGGAGCATGGCGGGGACACCTATCCTGATCTCGGCACGCTCCTCGCAGACGTGACGCTCGCAGACGTCTGCCTTCCGACCTTTCTGCACCGCGAGACTGTCGAGGCGGCCGCCAGAGCAGGCCGTCACGTCGTTTGCGAAAAACCCCTGGCACTGAGCAATGAGGACGCGGCGGCCATGGTCGCCGCGTGCGAGGCGGCAGGCGTGCGCCTGTTCGTTGCCATGGTCGTGCGCTTCTTTCCGCAGTACCGTTTTGCGCGTGACCTCGTGCAGGCGGGCCGAATTGGCACGCCGCGGGTGCTGCGGCTCAGGCGCGTCTCCTCTCCTCCCTACGGCGGGCATTCCTGGTTCGCGGACGAAACAAAATCAGGCGGGATGATCCTTGACCTGATGCTGCATGACATCGACTACGCCCTATGGACGGCAGGGGACGTGCAGCAGGTGTACGCACGGGAGACCAGGGTCGGAACCCGGCACTACGCTCAGGCGGCCCTGACGCACGTCTCCGGCGCGCTCAGCCTGATTGAATCGGGCTGGGCGTATCCAGACGGCCTGTTCCGCACGGCGATCGACCTGGCTGGATCGTCAGGCCTGATCGAATGGAACTCCGATGCCGCTCCGACCATTCGAATAGTTCACGGCAAACAGCGGCACGCCACGCCAGGAGTGAGCCTGCCCGTGATCTCCGCAGCTGCCGATCCCTTTGTTCTGCAGTTCAATCACGTGCTGGACGCGCTGCAGCGTGAAGTACCATTCGACGTCACTCCAGGAGAAGCCCTCGGCGCCCTGCGGGTGGCGCTGGCGGTGCGCGATTCTGCGCGCAGTGGCCGGGCCGTCACCCTGGAGGCGGCGACATGAGAATAGGTCTTCTGAGCTTTGCTCACGTGCACGCCGAACACTACCAGGCTCTTCTCCGCTCCATGCCGGGTGTGGAACTGGTGGGCTTTTGGGATGACAGCGTTCACGCGCAGAGCTACGCGGAGCGGTACGCCCTGAAGCAGTACCTCACGCCGCAGCTGCTGCTCGCTCAGGCCCTGGACGCTGTCATCGTCTGTTCGGAAACCTCCAGGCACCGCGAAGTTGTGGAACTCAGTGCCCGGGCAGGCGTTCATGTCCTGTGTGAAAAGCCCATCGCTTGTACCCTTGAGGATGCTGAGGCCATGCGCGACGTCTGTGCGCAGCACGGCGTCACCTTTATGACTGCTTTTCCCATGCGGTTTGACCCCTCCTGCGGCGAGTTGCGTCAGGCGGTGCACAGCGGACAGCTGGGCAGCATCCTGGGAGTCAACGGCGTCAACCATAGTGAGAACCCGTCGGTTCACCGGTCATGGTTCGCAAATCCTGCGCTGTCTGGTGGCGGCGCGGTCATGGATCATGTGGTTCACCTGACAGACCTGCTGCGGTGGTGTTTTGCCTGCGAGGTGGCGGAAGTGTACGCGGCGCTTCAGTGGACTGACGGCGCCGGGGAAAACGGGACGGCGCTCGACACGGCGGGCATCGTGCTGCTGACCCTGACAAATGGTGTTCAGGCGAGCATTGACTGCAGCTGGAGTCGCCCAGCGACGTACCCCAGATGGGGGCACTTGAAGTTGGACGTGATCGGCACGGACAGCCTGATGGTCATTGATGCCTTTGCAGACCACCTGACCGTTTATCCCCCTGACCTCACCCGCCCGGTGCAGTGGCTTGGGTTTGGGGTCGACCCGAATCAGGCCATGCTCACGGCCTTCCTGGATGCTGTCCAAAGGCGGCAACCCCCACCCGTGTCCTGGCAGGACGGTTACGAAGCCACGCGGGTTGTGCTCGCGGCCTACACTTCTGCTCAGCAGGGTCGACCTGTCCGGCTCCGCCCTGCACGTTGTGAGTCCACCGAGGATCCGGGAGACGGGCAGGGGTCGTGACGTCCCACCCAGCAGGCTCAGTCAGGGACGTTCTGATGGCCGGGACGAGCGGCCTGAACGGGCTGAACGTCCTCCTCTGAACCTTGCGTGTGGTCATGAGCCTACTTCCCAGAGTGAGGATGATCTCTACCCGCGCCATACCAGGTCAATCCCACTTGCTGGTTCGGCACGTTGGATTCATTCCAGAGGTCAGGAGGCGCTCTGTTCTAACCAGCTGGCCCGCCGAACTGCCGAATCAGCGAGGTAGCGTTCAAGGGCGTTTTCCAGGCTGGGCAGCAGTTGGGCGCGGTGGCTGCCCAGGGTGCTGTAGCGGGGACGGAGCGCGACCCACCCCAGCTCATGGCCGGGAACAGATCGGACACGGGATTCTGGCAGGCCCACCACTCCTGCAAGCGTGCGAACCATTTCGGCCCAGGTGCTTTCCCCCCGGTTGACGAGGTGCCAGACCCCCTGTTCGCCGTCGATCAGGAGGTCGAGGCTGGTGTGCACCAGATCCGGCAGGTAGGTGGGGGAAAAGCGGTGATCCTGGTCAAGAGAGACGGTGTTTCCCGCGTGGAGCCTGTGCAGGGCGCTGCTCAGGGGATCCTTGGTCGTGCCGGAGCCGAAAAGGGCGGCGCTGCGGACGATCAGCGCGCCTGGATGAGCGGCCAGCACCTGCTGCTCGGCCTCCAGCCGCGCCTGGCCGTAGGCGTTGATGGGTGAGGGCAGGTCGTGTTCCTGAAAGGGAGTCTGACCTTCCCCGGCGAAAACCTGATCCGACGAGTAGGTCAGGAATCCGGTTCCCCGGGCCGCACACGCCCTGGCCCACGTTGCCAGGCCGTCCAGGTGCGTCTGCCGGAACTGCTGGCGGTGGCGCTCGGCCTCGTCGATGCAGCCGTACCCGGCAGTATTGACGATCGCCCAGGGCTGCTCGGCCTCCAGGAGGCCCAAGGCTCCGTCCAACGTGGCGGCATCCAGTGCTGAGGACAGGAGGCGGTAGTCAAGCCCGCGCTCCTGGCATAGCCGCACCACAGCTTGCCCCAGTTCTCCCACACCGAGAATCAGCAGGGGCCGGGCTCTGCGCCGCAGCACGGTTCCCCGTGAGGCGGTGCCTACGGGCGGGTAGTGGAAGCGGTCGGGCCGGTTCCAGAAGCCGGGGGACAACAGTGTAGGGTGAGCCGGAACTGCCCCTGTCGCCCGGGCGCGCAGCACGCCCGCGAGTGCCGTGGGGCGAGGGGTGGGCGAGCGCACGTCAAAGGCCCCCGGCTCGTAGTGGCCGTGAAAGCCCGTGTGCAGCTGGTTCCAGTCGAAGCTTCCCAGAATCGCCCACGAGGTCACGGCCCGGATGTCCGCCCCCTGGGCCCGCGCCCCCTCAGCCGCCTGCCAGAACTCCTCGAACCAGCGAATCTGTTCCTCGCGGGTGCTTCCCAGGTGCGTCTCGGTGATCGCGACGGGCAGGTGGTAACGCTCCCAGGTCTCGCGCAGAAGCTCGCTGATACCCGCCGTCTCGTGGTACACCCGCACGGCCTCGATGTCCGCGTGGGTGGCATTGCAGTGACGCTCCCCGTACCGCTCGCGCCGCTCGTCGAGGAAGCGCTCGCTCGTCACGTAGTAGTCCACCCCGATCACGTCGGGCGGGCAGGGATGCTCGGCCAACCAGCGCAGTTCCGCCACCCCCGCGCCGGAAGACAGCAGGTAGTCCCAGAGGGCGTGCCCCTCGTCCACTCGTCCGCACAGCAGGTCGTAGGCCAGCCAGCGCCGCTCGTTCTGGAAGTCTGCCTCGGGCTGCATTGCTGGCGTGGCGTGCGCCTTGCCCAGGTCGTCGGTCTGGATCAGCTCGGCGTCTGGCCGAACCTCCCGGATCGCCTGCATGGCGAGAACCGTCCCCCGGCACTCGTTCAGCAGCGCCCGCACGAAACTCGTATCCGAGGTGTGGTGGGGATACCAGATGCCGTACAGGGCGCTGAAACGCGCGGTGGTCAGCGGCTCGTTGACGGGGGTATAGGCCCGCAGCCAGGGGTAACGTTCGGCGACCTGTCGGGCGTAGGCCGCCAGCTTCTCCGGAAATTCTGGATCAAGCAGGTTGGTGTAGTGGGGGCCACTGCCGTGGTGCAGCAGCGTGGCAATGGGCATCAAGTCCAGCTCGCGCAGCCGTGAGAGCCGTTCGTCAGTCCAGCGCCAATCCAAGATCTGCGGATCCTCGGGAGCCACCGCCTCCCACAGCACCGGGTAGCGGATGCGCCGGGCACCCAGCCCCGCAAGCAGATCGAGGTCCTGGGGCCGCTCGGCGTGACCATTGACGCTGAGCTGGTCAAGGAAGGTGTCGCCCACCCGGTTCAGCGTGCATTCCACCCCAATCCACAGTTCCAGAGGGCGGGGGAAAGGATGCCCGGCGGCAGACGAGAGGTCACTCATCACGCCTCCAGGCCGAATGAAGTTCGTTGTTTCTGTCCACACGGGGGGGCGTGACTCGTCCACACCCGGAGACACGGACAACCGCGAAGCAGGGCTGAAGAACTGCGGGTTGTCCAAGAATAGACTGACGTTCAAACCAATGATTCAGGTGCTTCAGGACTTGGCGTAGATGGCGTAGATGGCGGAGAAGGAGCATGCCTGGAAGTCTGGCCAAGGAACAAGCCGTTTGGCCCTCGCTTCTATGAAGCAAATTTTTCATCTCTTTGCAGAGGGGTGTGAGTCGGATGAAGCCCCCCCCAACGTCAGCACGGGCAGTGCGGTTGATTCGGACGGGCAAGGCGAACGGACTGCTCCGCTCAAGCCGTTCGTTCGGGCACTTCCTCAGCTCCTGATCAAGACGTTCTGAGACCCATTGTTACGGGCTTGAACCAGCTTTCCGCCCAGGACACGTTCCTTCATTCCTGGTTTTCTTAAAGGCACGTTGAGACAACTGGGGAACACTCTTCAAAACCTGCCAATCCACCTTCAAGCCGTCAGCACGACGCGCCGTTCCCACCTCGGGCATGCTGGGCATACCATGCCGACCTCACACCTGTTCAGTGCCGACAGCAAGAACGTTCCTACGCCTTCTCTGACCGAGCCAACACCCTGCGCCTTCGATTTCGCCCAGATTCTTCAAGCGCGGGAGGAGGTAGAACAACGCGCCCAAGCATACCTGGCTGAACTGCAGAGCCAGATCCAGAGGGTGCTGGAACAGCAGGGATATCAAAATATCCGCTTTCAACGGCTCTGCGCCCTCTCACCGGGTTCAGAGGTCGCGGGAGCTGTCACCCTGCTGATTCTGATGCAACTCCCGCTGGATGGATTGAAAAATCCCAGCTTCAAGGTGCAGCTTCCACTCGTCGTGACTTACAGCAATATCCTGCTCTTGCAAGGCGCGCAGATCAATGAGTTCAATGTCCCCGAATCTTTCACGCATCCTGTGGGAACAGACCACAGGCAGGTGGCCGAACTGCTCGTTCAAGGTCTCTCCCACAGATACATGAACCACCTGCTTCAGTGGGGAGGGCGCGCGGCCAGGATCTCCGCGGCCAATCGCCAGTGATACGGCTTCCGTAGGATTCCCGTACAGTCGGCCCTGTTGAGCAGCTCTACAAGTCCCTTCAGTCACTGGGCAAGTCGCCGTGTGGCAAAAGGGTTTTCCCTCAGTGCAGGCGGAGGTGCGGCGGCCACCTTGGTCATACCCAGTCAGAGGGGCTGAATCCCGGGGAACAAAGCTGTAGACCTTGCAAGTGGGCAGAATGAACCCCGCCCCGACCAGAGAGGGCAGCCGCTCATTTCCCTCCACCGCAGATTGACCTGCCCTTCATCTCAGGGGCCACGCCACTCTCAATACCCCAACACAGGAAGGTAACCCCATGAAAACCCTCTTGCTCGTCTGGATGCTTGTGTTCCCCGTCGCTGCTGCACAGGCACCCAAGACCTCTGCCCTCATGGTGGATGCCGCCGTTTCTACAGACACTGCTGCCGCAGATACAGGTGTGACTGGCACAGGGGAAGGCCCCAGCCTTGATCCGGAAGCGTCCACCGTGCCGCCTGGTATGACCGGTAACCCGTTTCCCTGGAGCATTTTAGGTCTGGCCGGACTGGCCGGGTTGGCGGGACTGGCGGGGGCCAGCCGACAGCGCCGCGCCTGACCGGGTGAGCGTGTCACGGAAGGCAGCGAAACCAGAACGGACAGCACCTCGTCGCCTCAGCTCACGGTCTCAGCTCACGCGCCCGCTACCCCAGCTCATTGCGGCGCTGGGGCGGCACTCATCTCTGGCCTACAATCACAATTTCAATTTAGCCGGGAATCGCCAATGTCTTCTCCGTCACCGCAGGGGAGAGGTCAAGCACCTTATACCATCCATGTCAACCGGACAGGCCCCACTGCAGCTGTTGTGGCCGGTGTATTTCTATTCTTGGTGACCTCCTCCAGGGACGCGGCGAGTGCAGTGTCATACAGAGTTCGTTCCTTTCTGCCCTTGCTCTAGTGCGTAGCTTTGCAAGTTGCCCTGGACCGGAGGCCTGTGAGGCACAGCTTAAGCGCGAACGCCCCGCACCACCAACAGTTCGGATTCCAGGCGGGTCGTGCCGTCGGTGGCCTGATTGTGTTCTGTCCAGTGGGCTTCGAGGTCGGCCCGCAGCGCCGCTTGCCCGGCGTCATCCAGCGCCGCGAAGGCCCGGTTGGTGGGGCCATAGAAGGTGCGGAAGAATTCCACGACTCTGGCCGGGTCAAATGGGTAGGCGAAGGGATAGGGCGTGCGCTCTACGCTGAGTTCCCGCAGCCCACTGCTGAGGCGCTCGCGCACCACCGATTCGTCTCCCCACAGCATGGGCGACGGCATCAGCGTGGGGGGCGGAACGTGGCGGCCCATGACCTTGAACATGCCGCCGATAAAGCTGGCAGGTGTCCAGTTGCCCAGCACGATTCGCCCGCCGTGAGTGCAGACCCGCACCAGTTCGGCGGCCACCAGATTCGGACGGGGGGCGAACATCGCGCCGAATAAACTGCTGATCACCTCGAAACTCGCGTCTGGATACGGCAAGTCTTCAGCGTCGCCCTCATCGAACCGGGCGCTCAGGCCCTCGGCTTCGGCACGGTGGCGGGCCTGCGCGATCAGGTTCGAGGCGATGTCTACCCCCACCGCGTCTATCCCTTCCCGCGACGCCGGAATGACAAGTTGGCCCGCGCCACACGCCACATCCAGCAGGCGTTCTGGAGCCTTCAGGTTCAGGCCGCGCAGGAACACCAGTGCGCCGGGTTCGAGGTACTGCGCGAACACGCCGTAGTCTCCACTTTCCCAGGTGGCCTTCAGGCGGGCTTTGAAGGCCTGCATTTCTGGGGTCGGAGCCTCTGAAGCCTGGGCGTGTGAAGTCTGCTGTGAACCCGGCACCGAATCGGTTGCGGTCATAGGGTCGCTCCTTGGCCGCCCGCTGGCACTTATTCCTGCCTCTTCCGTTCCAGGTGGGCGACCTGCCCGCAGCCTAAGCGGCCGCCGATCAGCAGTGGTACGGGGTTCTACGGTAATGGGCCAGCGCAGCTTGAGTGAGTGCAGCTTGGGCCAGTACAGCACTGGCAGGGAGTACGCTCATGGGGCGATGAACCCATTGCCCGCAAGCACGTTGGTTCTGATCGGCCGCGTTCCGGAGCAGGCAGCCCTGGCCCACGCCGTCAGGCGTTGCCGTGAGGGTCGCGGCGGTGTCCTGCTGATTTCGGGTGAGGCGGGGATCGGCAAAACCCAGTTGCTGGAAACAGTATTGCTGGCCGAACGCCTTCCGGCCTTGCGGGGTTCGTCGCGGCAAACCCGCACGGCTGCGCCCTTTTCACCCATCGCGGCTCTGTTGCGTGCCGGAATGGCGCTGGTTCCGGGTGTCCTTGACCAACTGCCGCTGCGAGAGCATCTGGCCCTCCTGTTGCCCGAACTCGGCGCGACCCTTTCTGGCAACCCACCTCCAGTCAGCCCAGCTCTGGCCAGCAAGGGAGCTAAGGCTCAGACGACCCCACTGGCCTTGCAGCAGGCCGTCCGCAGCGCACTGGAAGCATTGATGCAGGCTGGGCCGCTGGCCCTGGTGCTAGAAGATTTGCAGTGGGCCGACCACGCCACCCTGCAGTTGCTGCCCCTGGTGGCCGAGTGGCTGACGGACAGCCCCGCGCTGCTGATCGGCACGTTCCGCACTGAAGAATTGCCCCGCGCTCACCCACTTCGGCGCGCCCGGTTGGAGCTTCGGCGCACGGGCCGCTTGGAAGAACTGGGCCTGGAGCCGCTGGGAAGGGTGGAAACGGCGGACTTGGCGAGCGCCGTTCTGGGCGCACCGCTGGCCCCACCGTTGGCCGAACTGCTGTATCAGCGCACCGAAGGCGTGCCGCTGTTTGTGCGCGAACTGGTGGGGGCGCTGTGGTCGGGCGGGCGGTTGGCGCCCGACCAGACTGGGCAACTGGGCCTCCTTGCCCCAGGAACGGCTGCGGGCATCGCGGCTGTGCCCCAGACCCTTGTGCCCCAGACCCTGCGCGACGCCATCTTGCTGGGCCTCGACCGTTTTCCGCCCGAAGCCCGCGCCGCCGCCGAAACTGCTGCTGTCCTGGGTCTCTCGTTTGAGGCCAATGTGCTGCGGGACTTGCTGGCCGACGATTCGACGTTCGACACGCTGACTGAACGCGGCCTGCTGGTCTGGGAAGGAGAACAGGCTGCGTTTCGGCACGCCCTGATCCGAGACGCGATCTGCGCGGGCATTCCGTGGGCACGCCGCCGCACCCTGCACCGGCAGGTGGCCGCACAGCTGGAAGCCGCGGGTGCGCCGCCCAGCCACACCGCAGAACACTGGCTGGCCGGGCACGAACCAGAGCGGGCGCGGGCCGCGTTGGTGGCCTCGGCACAGGCCTCGTGCCGCCTGCATGCCTACCGGGACGCCGCCGAAGCCGCAGGCCGCGCCCTGGAACTGTGGCCTGCCGGAGTGGAAGAAGCCCGCCGCCTGGAAGTGCTGGATCAGCTGGGACACTGCGCCCAGACCTGCGGCCTGTTGCCCGAAGCCAGCCGGGCGTGGCGGGAGGCGGCTGGGGCACGCCGAGACGCGGGCGACCTGCACGGCTGGGCCGAGTCTCAACGGCACCTGGCCGGGTCGCTGGAACTTCAGGGGTTATGGGAACAGGCCCTGGAGGCCCGCCGCGTGGCTGCCGACGCCTTCTGTACGGGCGGCTGGCTGGGGCAGGCCGCCGAGGAACGCCTGGCCGTGGGCGCGGCTCTGCGGGCGGGCGGAAGCTGCACCGCCGCCCTGGCCAGCCTGGCCCGCGCTCTGGAGGAAGCCCGCACAGCCAATCGCCCTGACCTGGAGGCCCGTATTCTGGGTCAGCAGGGGAATGCTCTGGCCCGCACCGGGAAGATTGAACTTGGCCTGCAAGTGACCCGTGACGCTCTGAACCTCGCGCTGCACGGCGGTTTTGTGCATGCCACCGCGGAGGTGCTTCACCGCATGGCCGATGCATTAGAACATGCCGGAGATTACGCGGCGGCCCGCGACACCTACGCCGAGGCGCTGGAACTGTGTGAGGCGAGCGGCTCTGCGGCGGCCTATGCCTGCCGGGCGTGCGTCGCCGTGCCTCTGTACCAGACGGGCGCGTGGGACAGAGCGGCAACCGAATGCCGCCTGGTGCTGGATTCGGTGGCGGCTCCGCTGGGGCCACGCGCCGTCGCCGGGGCCATGTTAGGTACGGTACTGGCGCACCGGGGTCAGCCCAGCCGTGCCCGGCCCCTGCTCCTGGAAGCACTGGCATTGGGCAGGCAAACGGGCAGTTCGCCCGTGCAGATGCGTGCGCTGTGGGGGCTGGCACTGGCTGACGAGGTGGCGGGGCGTCCAATGGCGGCGGCGGGCTGGGCACGCGATCTGCTGGACGTTTGGGAGGGAATAGAAGACCATTATCACATTCTGTTTCCCATGCGCTGGGCCTCAACTTTATTTGCGTCTACTGGAGGCACCGACGACCTGCGGCGCGCCGCCGATGCGCTGGGCCGCGCCGCCCATCTGAGCGGCGGCCCCACCGGATATTCGGCCTTGGCACACGCGCTGGCAGAGGTGGCGTGGGCAGAAGGCCAGCCAGACCTTGCGGCCAACCAGTTCGGGATTGCGGCGCAACTGCTCAACGATGCCCGGACGCCCTTTGAGGAAGCGTCGACCCGCCTGCGGGCTGGGCAGGTTCTGGCGGCGCTGGGACAGCATGGTGCAGCAGTGGCCCACGTTGTGGCCGCACACCGCACTGCGCGGAACCTGAATGCGGTGGCGTTGGTGGGCCGCGCCGCCCACACCCTTCAGGAATTGGGCCAACGGCCAGAGCGCCGCGGTGCCCGGACTCCAGCAGATCAGCTGGTCGCCGGACTGACGCAGCGGCAACTGGAAGTGCTGCGGTTGGTGGCGCTGGGCCGCACCGACAAGGCCATTGCCCAAGTCTTGATGTTGAGCCCCAGAACTGTAGAAATGCATGTGGGCCGTATCTTGGCAAGCCTGGACAGCCATTCGCGGGCCGAAGCAGTGGGGAAAGCCGCTGAGATGGGACTGCTGCGCCGCGGGGAGCAGTCCATCCGCACGTAAAGGCGCGTTGCTGCTCGGTATCCATTGGCTGCCCGTCCTTTTGTGGTCATCAGTGCCACCGGTCTTGGTCGTGGGCTGATGCTGTTTATGGCGCAGCGACCAAAGCCGCTTTTGACGGGAGAGACAGACGCAGTTAGACTCTAGGAATTATATAGGAATAACAGTTCAAGAGACTGGGAGTCTAGGAATAGTGAACACTGTTCTCTTAGGATACACGCTTAGCGCTTCCTCCCAGTTCAACCCCTGCTCTGTTCCGCTTACGCATTACCGGCAGAGGCCTGGGCTGAGGCAAAGGGATGAGTTGTGCTGTCCAGCTTTCAGACCAGTTTAGAGGTCATTGCCTGGTTTGCCCGAGAACCTGAGTGCTGAGGTAGAAACGCTGCTCAGGTTTTGTACTCTCTATCCTAATCCTAGCACTGTTATTCCTTCAATAAACCAGCGTTGGACCCCTTCCTCTCTGTTTCCCGCCACCCTCTTGTTGCTGTACCGCCGTTTTCAAGACCTGCCGCCGTGGGCTGTAACTGACCAGTGTTCGTCCGCCCCTCCGAAATGGATACTGCGCCCGTGGATTTGGTTGACGACCCAAGCGCCTGCCCACGCCTGAGCGCAGAAGAGGAGCGCATGACTCGCCGTCAGCGCCCCCGGTTGCCTGCTCAGCAGCGCAGGCGTTCAAGCCTGCCTGATCCTAGGGTGGGACACCTGCGCTGCAGCTCAATACCCTGGCCATGATGGGCTGGTTCGGCTTAGTGACGCTCCCACTGGGATTCCTGGTCGGGTGCGCGTGCTTGGTCACCGGGTCGGTGAAACGCCAGAAGCCGGGACACGCGAACGATCCAGCCGGTGAGGGAAAACCCAAAAACCCCTCGCCCACGCATCAGCACAGGGGAGGGCCAGGCCTGGTGCTCTCTGGATTACCCGGCTGCACCGCCTGCCGAGTCTGGTTTAGGGGCTGGTGGCGGAGGTGTCGGCTTGTCTGCTTTGGGCATACGCCAGCGTGCGCCTGATCCTGTGACAGGAACCTGACAACACCTCACTTGTCCGGGGCTTCATCAGCACTCCCAGCCTCAACTGTCAGCTGACCCGCCGTGACCGACCCGAAACCGCTGCGGCCACCGTTTCCCCGTGACCATCATCCAGCACGCCATCTGGCTGTACCGCCACTTTCCCCTGAGTGGCCGGGATGTCCAAGAATGACTGCACCAGCGCGGCCCAATAGGTCAGCCACGAGACCCTCCGCGAATGGTGTATCCCATTCAGCGCCCCCTTCACTGAGGAACTGTGCCACCGGGAACCCCGTCGGGGTTCCCGGTGGCACCCGAAGGCAACACAACCCTTTCAAGAGATCAAAGGGTTATCACAGTCGTGCGCAAGGAAATACAGGGCAAAGAGGATGAGCCTTTGAACCTTCAGTGAAGCTCATGTTGGACGCGAAAAAGTTGGTTAACGCTTGAAGCGAGCCGCTATGGGTATCCAGAGTTTCCCCCTCTTTATTAACAGTCAGCTGGGGTGAGTCGGCGATACTTCATCGTGATGTAAGTTCAGTCGTTTAGGCCGGGAATGGCTCCTGCACATCGCCACGGCTGGCACGACAAACGACGAGTCAGTTTCGGCACCAGACAGACTCCACCACCGCCTCTGGTTCGCCTGTTCAGCGGGGGCGTGTTGTTGGTGAGGTTCCCCCAACATCCGTTCAGTCCCGTTGTGCCATGAGAGTTGAGGAAGACCCACCAAGAAACAAGCCGTTCGGGCTTGACCCGCGGCGTGATCTGTTTTTCCCTCAAGGCACGCGGCTCAGGGGCGTTCCCTGCTGGTGTGCCAAGGCTCACGTCGTGAGCCTCACAGCGAAGAGTCTGCGCCTGAAAGTGAAAGGCGGAGGGAGAGGAACGTGACAGTGGATTTGAGTGACTCATTTTTCGCACTAATCGTAGTTAGTACGAAAAATCGAAACAGGCTCCCCTACTCGTGCGGTCGGTAGAAAAATCCTGATCTGGACTCAGCTCGTCATTACGTTCAGAACAGAATACGCTCACCTGATCGGTCAAAGCTATAAATCTCTTCCCAAAAGAGGTGTCTGGCACAGTGAAAAACCGGTGGCGCCACAGGAGCCACGAGAAGACCCCTGCGAGGCCGTCCCCCTGCCTTTACTACCCCCTGTTCGGCGGGGGCCAGGAGCGTGAATATTCTCCTGAACCAGTTGCCTGACTGACCGTTTGCTCAGGCTGAAGAAGCACCGAGCCACTTCAGCTTCAGCCTGAGCCTGATTCCCAACACCACGTACGTGGCGGGCAGCACCACCACCAATGGCGTGGCAATCCCCGACGCTACGGGCAGCACCATGCCGTACGCCGCCGGTGCCCCCATCGGCAGTGCCGGCAGCTTTCCCAGTGTGATCACGGTGGGTGCGGGCACAGCCGTCACCGTCACCTTTCAGGTCAGAGTCTACACGCCGTATCCAGACGGGGCGGCGGGCGTGAGCAACACCGCTACCGCCACCTACAGCGGCGGCCCGTCCGGCGGCCTGAACACTCCCCCGGCAACCACGGGCATCAGCACCGATCTGGTCATCACCAAAACCGGCCCGCAGTTCGCGTCGGCGGGCCGGTCTATCTCCTACACGCTCACCGTCACCAACGCAGGTCTGCGGGGCGCGAATGGGGCCACGCTGCGTGATCCGTCGGTGGCTAACTTCACACCCATGGGCATCACCTGCACGGCGACTGGAGGTGCGGCCTGCCCAGCGAGCTTGACCATCAATCAGTACCCTGACCTTCCCTGCTGCTGACCGTGACCGGCACTGGGGGCACGGGCACCATCGTCAACGGCGTGACCATCACTGTTCCGAACACGCTGCCAGAGTTGAACGGCAGTAACAATGCAGCCGCCGCCACGACCCGGGTGATCAATCTGATCCTGACCAAAGAGGTGCGCAGCTGTGGGCTGATCCTACCTGCAGCGATCTGCCCCGGATCGGCAGTCTGGAGCTTGAGCGGCCTGGGCAAACCTGGGGACGTGCTGGAATACCGGGTGAGTTACCTGAACAGCGGTACCGCCAACGCCACTGCTCTGGTCGTTGCCGATCCCGTGCCAGCAACACCACAGCCCAACCCAACGGCTACGGCACAGACGGCAACAACAGGGGTTCAAACGGCGGAAACGAGCGCAGGAGTTGCTGAATCTGCAGGCCTGAACCCTGAAGCCTCTTCATCATTCCCGTACCAGCGTTTCCGCCTTGACCAGAAGAAACCATCAGAGACCAGCGTTTTAGACATGGTCGGCGGTCGCAGCGGGGGTGATCTGAGATTCAGGCCACCCCACCCTCTGTCTGCTTTGGGGCCAGTTAAGGTCACACCTCCGTTGATACGGCCTGTAAGCCTGCCCATGCAATCCGCTGCAGTAGTCATCCTCCGGGCAAACTTGAATCTGCATCCCCAGTTCTCCGGCCACCAGAATCATTAGAGTGACTGCACTAGGGAACATCAGAAACAATCCGAGCAGGTTGAGCCGCTCGCCCAGAGCTCAGGGAGAACGGTGGTACAGCCGTCTGGGTGTGCTGGATGATCGTGGTGGCGGTGGGGTTTGGCGCCGGTTACGGCGGGTCAGTCTCCCCTGACTCGGTTAAAGCAACACAACCCTCCTGGTATGTAAAACTTAACCGAATCAACATTTGATATTAACCAATCATGAGCTTAGAAGGCGCCGTCAGCGATTGATATCCTCAGCGCGTGCAGTTTCTTGACATTCCAGCCTTTATACTTTTCTCAGGAGGCTCATCAATGCCGAATTGCCCCGAGAGGCGCTCTGCCGTACCCTACATTCCCTTCTTTTCCCGCTCGAGCCGACGGTTCGCGTGAGATTGCCCTGGATGCTGTGGTCGCTCTGCGCCGTGCTGGTGGGCTGCACCGCCCCCACACCCGCCCCGTTGCCTGAACCGGTTCCTGGCCCCACCCGTCCTGCTGGCCCCAGATCCCTGGGCCTGGTCGAAATTACCTTCGTCGGCGTTGGTACCGCACAGCCGCAGAGTGTTGCGGTACGGGCGCTGCCCCCGGGCCTGGAGGGTCAAGCCCTGACAGACCGCACCGCGGGCCTTCAGATGAAGCCCGCCGTCAACGGCAGCTTCGACGTTCCCACGCCGGTGGGCTTGGGCCGAGGGACACGCCACCTCTGGGCCACGTTCAACATCCGAAATGCCCAGTTGGACGGCACGCCCTACAGCACGGCGCAGCAGAACATCACCTTGCTCGCTGTGGCCGGGGGCGCCGCTTCGGGTCACCCAACCTACAGCGGCACGGCTGTGCGAGACATGAAACGCTTTGACGGCAGCCCGCTGGCAGACCCGGCGGCGCTCGCACAGAGCGTGATGCCCCTTCATGGCCGCAGCCTGCAGGGCTCGAAAGTCGTGATTAACGCCAGCCAGATGGACTTTCAGATCCTGCCGGAAACAGAAGTCGCCGACCTGCAGACGACCCTGACCCATCCTGATTTGAACCTGCTGCCGTACGGTTTTGTGGTGCAGTGCGTGACGAACTGCGTGGCTGGTTCGCGGACACTGAGTGCCAATCCGGCGCCGGATCAGTACGACGGTCAGGTCACTGTGGCGCTGCGCTTCCCGAAGCCGGTAGAGAACCGGGAGGAGCCCTACACCTTCAGCATGCTGTTTGAGGTGGTACTCGACAGTGAAACCCGCGTCACGCAGAGCCTCGATGAGCAGCAGGACAACGCGGCCGTCACCACCCGTGCGCTGGCCCTGGGTGCAAGTCAGGTCGTGACCTTCGGCGACAGCACGTATGGAAGTGGCGCCACCACCATCACCTACCAGTGTGGCTGGCGTGTGGCTGGGCCGGTGGATGCCCCGTCCGTCTTTCTGGGATACGAGACGACCTCGAACCGCTGCAAGAGTCTGTACGACGTCAGCTTGTTAGACGAATTCCACTGGCAGTAACGCGCGTCCGCCATCTCTATAGAGCTGTCCTTGAGGTTGTTATGAAACGTCCCCACCTGAACGTTGTTATTGGACTCGTTGCTCTGGGAAGTACGGCCGCTCTGGCCCAGACCCTGAGCCTGCCCTACCCATTCGTCTCTGGCGCACCGGCCAGAGCTTCAGAACTCACGGCGAACTTTCAGGCCATGATTGACGCCATGAACGGCAAACTCGGTGTGAGTGATCCGGGGAGCAACGGCAACTCCCTCACGCATCCTTCTATCGAAACAAGCACACCACCCATTCCGATCACGGCGTTCCGGGTGCAGCGGGGGGGTGGCGTCGTGGCTGGCGGAGTCATAGGGTACGGTCAGATTCCCGCCAGTGGAGAAGGTCTGCGTATGATGTGGCACCCCTACAAGGGCGCGTTCCGTGCGGGTCAGGCTTCAGCTGCGGGTGAATTCAACGAAGGTAACATCGGCTTTTATTCCTGGGCGGGCGGCAACCGCACGATTGCCAACGACTATGCCTCCTTTGCCTTCGGAGATCAGGTCACGGTCACGGGTGCCAGCGCTACCGGGTTCGGCGCCAACAACACGGTGGACGGCAACTTCGGCTTCTCGGCTGGCTCGCAGAACAGCTGCGCCGGGTTCGTCTGCACCTCCATTGGGTACTTCAATGTGGTGGACGGTCAGGGGGCAACTGCCATCGGGTACCGCAACACGGCCGATGCGGACTACGGCCTGGCGCTGGGCCAAAGGGCAGACGTAGACGGTTATACGGGGTCGTTCGTGTGGGGCGATGCCAGCACCACCGACTTTGTCAGGAGCACCGGCACCAATCAGTTTGTGGCCCGCGCGAGAGGGGGCTTCCGCTTCCGGACGAATGCCACGCTGAGCACTGGCTGCGATATCGCTGCTGGTGGTGCCAGTCTCAACTGTACGAGCAGCCGGGACGAGAAGCAGGACTTCAAGGCCGTGGATCCCGTGGCCATCCTGAACAAGGTGGCCGGGCTGCCCATCACCACCTGGAAGTACAAAGAGGAAACCACCGGCGTCCGGCACCTGGGGCCGATGTCACAAGACTTTAAGGCCGCCTTCGGCCTGGGAACAGGGGACACGTCCATAGGCGTTCTGGATGAAGGTGGCGTGGCACTGGCGGCCATTCAGGGCCTGAATCAGAAATTGGATGAGAAGACGGCAGAAACCGAGCAGTTGAAGAAAGAAGTCGCCACGCTGAAGGCGCAGCAGGCAGAGATTCTCAAGCGGCTGGATCAACTGCAGGCGAACTGAAGCGGCTGACATTGACCGCAATACTCTGGACAGCCTTCTGAATTCGCACCTTTGTACTGGTGCCAGGGCCCAAAAGTGCGGCAAGTTTGTACTGAACCGAGCAATCCATGACTCAGTTCAGTACAAACTTGCCTCAAACCGCTCCAGTGTTGTTGGGCATGCACGCCCAGGCCCTGACTTCTAGCATTGCTCCCAGACCAGCGTTTCTGGCCAACCAGAAGAGAAAATAAAAAACAAGCGACCCATACCTGATGTACAGACGCGGCACCGCAAAGCACGAAGCCGTGTTCGTCCACTGATCTCCAGAACCCGTGCCTGATGCCAACGGGAATAGGGGCAGGGTTCCCGGTGGCGAACCTTTTCGGTGAAGAGGGTCACGAACTTGATACGCCATTCTCGGAGCGTTTCACGGCTGACCTGTAGGCCGCGCCGTACAACAGGTCTTGGACATCTGAGACGCTAAGCGGGACGTGCTGGTTCAGCCAGATCGCATGTCGGATCATTGTCATCGGGAAACGGTGGCACTAGGCTTTGGCGTCGGTCACGGACGGTCAGCCCACCCGAACCGGCTCAGGCAACACAACCCATGCGGCTGCAGGGCGCTTGAGTAGTTCTGGTCGTGGGAGGGGTTAAAAAGGCCAAGGCCGTTGACGACGACACTCTTCTGTAGGGTGATGACCTCCCAGCGTCCTAAATCCTGAATATGGGGTGGAGTGTACGGGGCGTGCGGCGCTGGTGACTGATCCGTAGGCGCAGGAGTCGTTTCAGACTTCATTAGAGAAGTCTAAGGGATAGCTTTCGTCAACACCTAATATCGGCGGTAAAGAGGCGTGGTCAGCGGTCAGGAGGGAACCCGCGCTCAGCAAGGGGGCGGTGCCATGCAACCGACACTGTTGGGAGATTCAGGGACTGATCACGGACTTCAGCTGATTGGCGCGTTGATTTGGGCGGGATTGCGGAGTAGTTCAGAGGGGAGAGTTCGCAGTGTGTGCAAAGGGCTTAATTTGGTCCAGACGGCAATTCCTCCTCAACGGACGTTCCCGGCGAAATGGGTTGTTACCCGTACGAGGTGCAGCTGAATTTCTCGCCGCAGGCCAAAGCTCAGCTGGTGGCGAAAGCGACTCTCCTGACCCACAACGCGGGCCTGCATGAGGTCGATCTCGGCTGGCATCCCAAAGCAGTGGGGTTGCTGTATAGGGGAGATCAATCTGCGCCACCACTGGGGGTTGAGGGAGTAAGCGGTGGAGCGCTTCACGGCACGGTTGCGGCGGGAACTGCCCTATTGCACGATCCGCTCTGCCTTCTGACCAGTTGTAAGCGGACTCGCGATGTTCCAAGCACGGCTATACCTTTCCGCTGCTGAGGAGATCCGTCTCTAGAATGGTTCGCAGGGGGCAGAGGCTTTCGTCCTCCCTGTGCCCTTGTTGCTCATGAGGGAGATGCCATGTTGATAGGTTATGTTCGCTCCGGCCATGTCCTCGATTCACCCTTCCCCCAAGCCGCCCGGCTGATCGCCGCAGGCTGCCAGGCTCTCTTTGTGGAAATCAGCGGCGGGGATCACCTCAGCCGACCGGTTCTGCACCGCACCATCGACCTCTTACGCTCCGGCGACGTGTTGGTGGTTGAGGATCTAGACCGGCTGAGCAGCAATCCACTGCACCTCAAAATCGTCTTGCGGCGCCTGGAAGAGCGTCACGCCAGCCTGAATGTCCTGAGCTTTGAAGACGAACTCGTTCTGGTGCGGGGGTCGGCCACACGGTCTCCCCCACCGTGAACCGCCCAAGGAGACCCGCATGCAGATAGGCATCGATAGTTTCGCCGCCACCATCACTGACCCGGACACCGGAATCACGCTCCCGGGTGCCGACCGCCTCAACCATCTGATCGAAGAAATTGAACGTGCCGACGAGGCGGGCCTCGATTCCTTTGGGGTCGGTGAACACCACCGCCGCGAATATCTCGATGCCGCGCCCGCCATCATCCTCGCCGCCGCCGCTGCCCGCACCACACGCATTCGTCTCAACAGCGCCGTGACCGTCCTCAGCGCCGACGATCCGGTGCGGGTGTTCCAGCAGTACGCCACCCTCGACCTGCTGTCCCGTGGCCGCGCGGAGATCGTGGTGGGACGAGGTTCGTTTGTGGAAGCTTACCCGCTGTTCGGCCTGCACCTGGAAGACTACGACGCGCTGTTTGCCGAAAAGCTTGACCTGCTCCTGCAACTGCGCGATCAGACGCACGTGCGGTGGCAGGGGCGATTCCGCGCGCCGCTGACCGGACAGGGCGTGTATCCACGCCCGCACCAGGAGCGGCTGCCCATCTGGGTCGGGGTCGGCGGCACGCCCGCGTCGTTCATTCGTGCGGGAACGCTCGGTCTGCCGCTGATGGTGGCCATCATTGGCGGTGAGTTCCGGCGGTTCCGGCCTCTGGTGGACTTGTACCGCCGTGCGGGTGCGGCGGCGGGACACCCCGAAGAGGCGCTGCGGGTGAGCGTGCACGCGTTCGGTTTCGTGGCGCAGACGTCACAGGCGGCCCGCGCCGCGTTTTACCCGGGCTACGCACGCATGGTCGACACGATTGGCCGTGAGCGCGGCTGGCCGCCGGCCTCACGCGCCCAGTTCGAGGCCGAGTGTGGCCCGTCTGGGGCGTACCTGATCGGGAGCGTGCAGGAGGTAGTCGACAAAGCCGTGCATGTGCACGAGGTGTTGGGAGGAGTGTCGCGCCTGACTTTTCAGATGACGAATGTGGCGCTGGCGCATGACCGTATGCTGCGGGCCATCGACCTGCTTGGAGGCGAGGTGGCGCCCCGTGTTCGCGAGCGGTTGGCGCAGCTCGGACGCTGAGGTGAAACGCTGGGTTCGCTCAGTGGGGCGCACAGCACCAAGCCTCGCTCAGCCGTGAGCGGCTTGACGAAGCGCTGCCCTCCCTTGAACTGTGGTGACGAGTTGGGCCATGACCTGCCACCGATACGGTCTCCTCACAGGAGTCAAGCAATGCAGCCGCGTGAGGGCCTGCTGGTCTGATTTAAGTTGCCGTGGGCATGACGTGGAAAGTAGCGGGCCATGTGCCGTGCTTTGCGGGCCGTAACGGTGCCGCCTGCGGCCAGCAGTTTGGCGACCGTTTCGCCGACTTTGGTGCCGCCGGAACCGTGTTCTTTGCGCCGCTTCAACCCCCGCTCGGCATAGTCCTGAACGGCTTTAGGAATGTACATAGGGAATTAACAAATTCCTCTGCAGGGTCAATCTTAAGAAGGCAGACCAGGGGTGGACAGGCCGAAGTGAGGATAAGCACAGGCCTGCGCTAAAAGGTAAAACGAGCGGTAGATGCGCCAGCCCGGTGGAGCCTTCCCAGGGTCACGCGAAAGGAAAGGCTTTTTCCTCAAGTGAATTCTGGAAGCCGCCGCGACATCCAGTAGCCCCCAAGACGGACGGGTTCTTCTGCTTCCTCTCGCCTGCAGTCTTTTCCACTGAAAGGGGGCACGATCAGGAGCGCCGGGATGGAGGGGCGTTTGGCCTGCGCCATTCAAAGTGGGCCCAGATGAACGCTGCGCCGTCCTGTACTCCAGAGCGGCGCACCCGCTCAGCACCTGGAGCCACGAGACAATACCCTACGCCCCTGCACCCCCTGGTGATTATCGGCTCCTTCTGCCGGTGGCCTGGCCCCCCCTGCTTCTCTTGGCCGCAGGTTTGCCTGCTGATTTTCCCGCCGCCATCTGCATTGTCACGCACATCCCAGCCTCCATGCCCAGCCACCTCGCCGAGATTCTGAACCGGGCGGCCCGCCTCGCATCCGGTAGACGGTGAAGCGATCTTGCCGGGCCACATCTACTGCGCCTCTCCTGACCCTCATCTGCTGGTCGAGAACGGGCAGTTCAGCGTGACCCAGGGCCCCAAAGAAAACCGGATGCGCCCTGCCATCGATACGCTGTTTCGGTCGGCGGCTTACAGCGAGGAGCCAAACGTGATCGGTGTGGTGCTGTCGGGGCTGCTGGATGACGGCACACCGGGCTTCTGGACGATTGGGCGGTTTGGGGGCACGGCCATCGTGCAGGCCCAAGAGGATGCGGAATACGGTTCGATGCCCCTGAGTGCCGCCACCCAGGTGAAAGTGGAACACACCGTAACGGGCGCTGGCCTGGCCGCCCTACTGGTAATGCTCCAAGAAATTCTCCAAGCGGCGTTGCGAGCCTTCGCCGATGACTCCAACAGACTCACGCCCTGATCTGGACGATCTCCGTCGAGGCGAGCACGGCCCGCCTCCAGGAACTGGGCTTTCCAACTGTGGATCAGGCTTTCATTGACATCATGCTGTCGGGCGGCTTCTGCCACGCCCAGTTCTCCGCGCAAAACGCTCAAGACCATGGCTTCTTTGACGTCGGTCGTCCAGGTTTTCCGTTGTTTCCCCATGATGCTCTCCAGTGTGCTCGTCCCTCGCTTCAACAGGGTCTGGAAGTCATTGCTGGAGCATTACCGGGATTTGCCGAGGAACAGAAACCCTATGCGCAGTCGTGGCACATGCCAGGGGGAGGACAGCGCCCAAGACAGCCTGACAGTGAGGCTTTTGCTCCTGATCGCCGCGCTGATTCTGGCGCTTTTCACGGGCATCCGTCTGAGGGCCAAGCGGCAACAGACTCCCTGCTGAAAGTAAGGCCTCATCCTCCTGTTGAAGTCTGCCAAACCACGCATCACTCCCGGACACCGGCCTGCATCACCGGCTGGTATTCCAGGCGCTACCCTGTCTTCATGCCCCTTGCCGACACCGTACGCCGCCTGGCCCCCTACCTGCAGTCCTGGCTGGAATACCAGCGGGATCTGGCGCGGGTGCCGGGCGTACAGGTGGCGGTTCGGGTGAACGGTGAGTTGGCGGCTTCGTTTGCTCTGGGCGTGGCGAGTGAGGCCACCGGGCAGCCGCTCACCCCACGCCACCTCTTCCGGATCGCCTCACACTCCAAGACCTTCACCGCCACCGCTCTGTTCCAACTGGCCGAGACCGGAAGGCTGCGTCTGGACGATCTGGCGGGCCGCTGGCTGCCCGAACTGGCCGGATCGCCCGCAGCGGGGCTGACGGTGCGGGCCCTGCTGGGGCACCAGTCCGGCATCAACCGCGATGGGGCCGACAGCGACTACTGGCAGCAGCTCCACGATTTCCCGGGCCGCGACGCTCTGATCGCACTGTGCCGGGCCGAGGCCGTGTTCCCACCGGATCAGTTCTTCAAGTACTCGAACATGGGCTACTCACTGCTGGGGCTGATCATTGAGGCAGCCAGCGGCCAAACCTATGAGGACTATGTCGCGGCCCACATGACCGGGCCGCTCGCGCTGAGCAACCTGGGGCCGGAACTGCCGCAAGCTCGCGAGTCCGAGTTGGCGGCCGGGCACAGCGGGCGGCTGGCAGGCAACGATACCCGGCGGGTTCTGCCGTCTTCGAACACGCGGGCGATGGCGGCTGCCACAGGGTTTTACGGCACGGCTGAAGATGTCACGGCTTACCTGGGCGCGCACGCTTTGGGACGTGCCGAACTGCTCACGGACGCGTCCAAGCGCCTGATGCAACGCCAGGAATCCGAGATCAGTCGACCGGTCAGGCGTTGGTACGGGCTGGGCTTCATCGTGGAGAAGATTGGGAACCGCACGGTCGTCGGTCATTCGGGCGGCTTTCCTGGGCACATCACGCAGTCGTGGCTCGATCCGGAATTGGGGCTGGCGGTGTCCGTCCTCACCAACTGCCTGGGCGGCCCCGCAACCGAATGGGCGACGAATCTCATCAAGCTGATCGATCTGGCGATGAAGGTACCCGAGAAGAAGACCACCGACGCGCCGGGCCTCAATCTGGACACCTATACCGGCCGCTTTGCCACCGACTGGGGCGTGTTCGACCTGGTCAATCTGGGAGGCCGCCTGGTGTCCCTGATCCCACAGGGCGACCCAGCGCTGAGTGTCACGGAATTGACTGTGGTAGACGGCAACACCCTGAGACCCAAACCGGAGGCTGGTTTTGGTGCGGTCGGTGAGCCGTTTCAGGTTCGGCGTACAGCGGGAGGCGACATCGAGTGGGTGCGCCAGGGCGGTGGGCGGGCCTGGCCCATTGCGGCCTACCGGCAGCGAGTGGGCCTCGATTCACTGTCCTGAGCCGTCAGGTGAATGAACCGGTTGTGTAGGTCGCGATGGGGGAATAAATCGCTAGACATAGGAGGCGCAATTTGACGGACGCAGCATCCATGGTCAACTGTCCTCCCAAGGTTCTGGTCTGCCAATCGCGGTGGGCTGATCGTCTGTGTCTGACACCGAGCCCGACCGCCACCGATTTCCGCTGAGCATCATCTGAGACGCCCGACTTGTCCCTTCGCTGATTAGCTTGCCAGAACCCTCCACCTGAACAGGCAAACAACGGCAGGCGGTCTGCGCTCCGCCACTGTCAGGGAACGTAAGTCACGGGAAGGCTGACCGCTTTGAACCAGTAGACTTTGAGCAACTCAATCAACTGCAAAAATTCCTCTAAATTGGCTGGTTTGCTGATGTAGGAGTTGACCTGTAAAGCGTAGGCCCGTTCAACATCGGCGGCGGCATTCGAGGTGGTCAGCATCACCACCGCCAGGTGCGCGAGCGCCGGATCGGCCCGCACCGCTGCCAACAGTTCAAAGCCGTTCATCCGCGGCATATTCAGATCCAACAAGATCAGGTTCGGTTGCTGTTCCTCAGGCAACTTCCAAAGCTGCTCTAAGGCGTCCTGGCCGTTCCACGCCACTGACAACTGAATCGCCACGTCTGAGAGTTCCAGTGCAGTCTGAATCAAAAACACGTCAGCCGGATTGTCCTCTACCAGCATCAGCCGCACAGGATCCGCCTTCATGACCGCTCCTGCAAGACAGGGACATCGGGGAGATGGAAGGTCAGGATGCTGCCTAGGCCAAGCGTAGACGTCAGCCGCAGCGTTCCGCCGTGGTGCTCGGCGATCTTACGGCCCAAGGCCAACCCAATGCCGTTGCCCGGCGAGTCTTCTCGGCGGCCTAAACGTTGGAACAGCCCAAAGATCTTCTCCTGATATTCCGGGGCAATGCCCACTCCCTGATCGCGTACCGTGATCTCCCAAGCCTGGAGCACGCGCACTGCTTCAATCCGCACTTGAGGGTTTGGCCCTCCAAAGACAAGGGCGTTGTGTACCAGTTGCTGCAACAGGTCACGGAGCGTGACGGGATCGGCGAACAACACGGGGAGGGGCTCGGCCACGCTCATCTGTGCGCCGCTCATTAGAATCTGGGGAGCCAAAGTGCCCAGCACGCTCTGGACGACCTGTCCAAGCTCCACATCTTTGCGGATGAGAGGCGGTGCCGAGAGCAGTGCCGTGTAGCGGTGCAAATCGTGGGTCAGACTCCGCAGGCGTGCCGTTTCGGTTATCAGGAAGTGAAAGATTTGTTCGGCGTGGGCGTCGACTTGACCGTGGTACCGCAGGTGGAACAATTCCACGAATTGCGAGATCAGGCGCACCGGTTCTTGCATGTCGTGCGCAATGACAAATGCGTATTGCCGCCACTCTGCGTTGGAGCGTTCTAGTGCCGCATTCAGCCCACGCACCACACTTAGGCGGGCACCCAGGGCGGTGGTCAACGCCACCTGCAGGTCGTGCGCTTCTTGCCGCTCTCCAGCGTGCCAAGCTTCGGCCCGCCCCTGCACTGTCTGTATATACGTCTCAAACGAGCGGCGCGGCCCCAAGCCATCTTTGGCCTGTTCCGGTGTAGCGCCGCCCCACACTATTGGGACTGAGATGGCCGGGCGAAGCCAGATGATGCCCTCTGCCCAGCCACGCCCCACACTGATGGCCAGCAGGCCGCTGGCTACGGCTGTGCAGTCTGCGGCGGGCGGCCAGTGGGTCAGCAGCGAGTCCGTTTGAAAGATCGTGCCCTCCTGAGTGCGCAGCCAGGCGAGCAAGGCCTCCACCTGACCGGGCGTAGGGGTGCGTCCCCGGGCTTGCCAGCGCCCCTCGAAAAACATGATCACCCCGGTGGCCCGCATGAGGCCTTCCAGATCCAGGCGCTCATCGGCGAAGGTCTCCAGCGGCGCTACCGAGTGCGCGGTGGCCTCCAGGATATGGGCGTGCTGCTGCTGCACCCTGGCCCGAAACGCGTCAGTATCGGCGCGGGCCTTCAGCTGCACCTGAAGGTTGAGCAGACGGCCCAAATATTCCAGCGCGGTACGTGTGTCCGGCGGCACCACCAGCGCGGTTTCGTGATGGCAGGCCATCAGTCCCCAGAGCTGTCCGTCTACCACAATCGAGACCGACAGGCTGGAGGTCACACCCATGTTGCGCAGGTACTGGAGATGCATGGGAGAGGTGACGCGCAGCACCGCGCCGCCCAGGGGTGTCGGCTGGCCCGTTTGGGGATTGAGACGGGGTTCCAGTGGACTGGACTCCGCTTCGGTATCTGCGGTCAGACGCAGCAGATGGCGCACGTAGAGTGCCCGGGCCTGCGAGGGAATATCCGATTCTGGAAAACGGTGCCCCAAGAAGGCGGGCAGGGTGACTCGGCGGGCCTCAGCCACCACCTCACCACTGGCGTCCTCCGCAAAGCGGTACACCATCACTCGGTCAAAGCCCGTCAGTTGGCGCACTGACTCTGCCGCGACCTGGGTCAGGCGGGCCAGCGAGGGCGCACTCTCCAGCGCGAAGACCGCGTTTCGCAGCTCCTGTGATCCGGTGGGGTCATGGCCCTGACTGGCCTCGAATTCCAACACCAACAAGTCCGCAACCCGGTGGGCGGTCAGGGCGGTGTGAGTCCCGAGCAGGGGCAACAGGGTACGGTACTGCAAGTGATCAGGCGAGCCTTCGGGGAGGGCAGTGAACAGGGGTGCAAGAACGCTGTCCGGCAACAGCGCTCCCACCAGAGTTCCTCGGAGCGCCGCAGGAGGAGCGCCTAAAAACGCTTCACTGTTGGCGCTGACCTGCAAAATCTCAAGCGTCCGGGCGTCCACCGTCAACAGCGCGCCGTGGGGCTGGATGCTCCCTGGAATCTGAATGGGTTCGCGCGCGCAGTTGTCTGAGGTGATCACTGGCCCCCCTAAGGAGGTGGGAAGCAGGAGGCCAGCATCGGTGGTCACACTGGACACGGTGCCAGGGCGCTCCGAAAAGCGGCGAAGGTGGTCTGCGCGCCCGCAATCACAGCAGGCTCATCCTCGGGCAACACGCTACAGGCCATGGCCGCCCCAAATCGCCGCCACATCTGCCCGGTGGCTGGCCCATATGCAGTGAAATAGGCACTGCCACGGGCTGCCGTGAGACCTAAACAGGCGTGCAGATGCCGCTCAATCATCTGGCCGCCGAGTGTGGCCCCTTCCAGCACGTACAGGGCTCCCAGGGCCTGAGGCAGACTGAGAGGGGGCAAAGAGAGGCCCAGAGGAAGTGAGGTCACACCGAGCACGCTGAGATCGCGGCGCAGAAGGCCGGCTTTTTGGCGGGCCCCCACTTCAAACTGCTCTGGCAGGGGGAGTGCCAGCAGTTGGCCTTCCAGGGGAGCAACCACCGTATAGAGCTGGCCCAGCAGGTGCTGATAAGTCTCGAGGCGCAGATGAGGCTGCATCACCGGCATGAAGGCTTCAACCTCTTGATGGTGCTGAAGTGTCGCCTGTCTGAGCTGGAGCATGATCATGACTCGGCCGTGAACGTAGCATGCCCCTGTGCTGGCGGGCAGGCAAACAGAACTATTGAGCTTAGAACCGGCGTGAGCTGCTGGAGACTCTGGTCATGAAGCTCGGGTAGATACTTCGCCGCTTGCCGCTCGGCTTTGCTCTGGGTATAAACCGGGCGCAGCATAGAAAACATCTGCCATCCCCGCATCCTTCCTGCCTCAGGTCGAAACAAGCTAAACGGCTTTCTGCTTAACCTCCAGGCGGTCGCCAGTGTGCAGTAGCTCAGCTTGCCCTCCAGGGGAGGTGGGCCAAAAATGGACTTGTAATTCATTAAGCCTTAACAGGCTACTAAAGAAGCGTCAGACCTGTATGAGCCTCCGAAAAGGAGCACAGTAGTCGTCATAAGACCCCAATAACTCGTCCATTGCAAATCTTTGTACTTGACGACAATCTCTCAGATCTCTTTCTGACTCAAGCGGTGTTTGCCAAATTCAGTGACCAGGTGACTGTCACCCTGTATCAGACCGGTCAAGCCGTGTTAGACGCCCTGCAGCTTCCCGATTCGGTCTGCCCCGATGTCCTGCTGCTCGAGATCAACACGCCGCAAATGAACGGCTTTGACGTCTTGAAACTCCTGAAGGCCGACGCCCGACTGACGCTTATTCCGGTGGTGATGCTGACGACCTCGGTGGCGGCGGCAGATATTCAAGAGGCCTACTCGATGTCTGCCAGTTCGTATCTGGTGAAATCGGTGGATTTCTCCACCTTTCTCCAGGAGGTCGAGAGTTTGGTGACGTTCTGGATCAGCACCCGGTTGCTCACTTGGCCTGCCCTGAGTTCACCAGCGAACGCCTGTTCCCCGTAGTGTCGATCGACCCTAACGCTCTATCTCAAGGCGAAGTGGCCAATTCTAAGGTCGTAGGCGGTGCCCGCACTATTTTCGGCCAGTTGGGAGCCCAGCAGCGGCCCGCTTGAATTCGGCGGGGTGTGTTCTTCACAGGGCTATGGGGTGCTTCCTCATCATTAGAACTCGACTTGGTGTGTGCAAAATCGAGTCATACGGATTCCGATTGAATCCTGCTCTTTTTAGGATTCAATCCGAGCGGACTGGCACAGCACGAAGTGAGCGAGTAAGAAAGAGGACGGGCTACGCGATATGGAGCCGCAAGCGCTGGGGTTTAAGGTTGTGGCGGAATGAAGCGGAGTCCGTATCACAGCTCGGCAAGCCTTGAGGACGTGTCTTGGCGAAAGCGCTGTTCCCAGTCTGTCCTGCCCAGGGGTATTCCTTCGGGACGCCTCACCGCTTGTGCCGCCGAAGCCTGGGCCGCGTGGTCAACCCTCCTGGCTGAAGGCGGCGACGTGGACGATGACGAGGCAGGCTCCTGGCTGGATGTAGAATGTGTGGCGCCGTGCTCTCAGGGAGAACCAACACGTTCGTTTCCTCCACCGGAGGCAAGAAAAAACCCCCACCACGGGGGGCTTGCCCAGGAGAGTGGTTCCACCCAACCGGCCTAGGTGAAATCACCATGCCCGTCCAGACGGGCGCAAGTCTATAGGGAGTTTGGTCTACCCCCAGAACATGAAAAGCTCCGCCAGGAAAGTGCCTTAACAGGCTGAGTCTTGTTCTGTTCAGTCGCTTTGCCGTGAGCTGCCGTCAGGTTCTTGACATGTCCTCAGGCGCTGTCTGCAGCATGTCCAAGGCAGAGAAACCGATCCCGCCGTTCCCAGTGCCTCAACCAGACCACAGTGGCGGCAAAGGTGGATAGGCCATAAGAATAGCGCCGCCGCTCCTGGCTGAAGCTGCAGGCAGGAGCAGCTTATTATAGATGATCCGCACGCTCAGCGGAAAGAGAGGTGTGGGTGGGCCAGGGCGCCGTTTGCCGTTCAGATCTCCAGCACTACGATCGAGGTGCCGCTCTTGGCAGTGGTAGTCTTTGGCCGCATGGATACCAAGCGCGCACTGGTGCCAGTGCACTCCGGCGAACGCCCCCCTGTTCAGGTGCTGTTTGTGACGGCCTCTATCGGCTCCGGGCACCATCAGGTGCAACTGGCGGTTCAGGAAGCCTTACTAGCTCGTGGGGTGCCCATCCAGTCGCGCGAGAGCGATGCCACGGAGTACCTGACGCCAGCAGACCGCTGGTGGACGGTGGGCCTGTATGCGTTCGAACTTCGTTACGCGCCCTGGCTGTACGCTTGGTTCTACCGCACGACAGACCACGACCGGCCCTTCAGCATCATCGGCACGTGCTGCCGTTGGGTGGGCCTGGGCGGCATGCGGCGGGATCTGGCGCAGGTGCAGCCAGAGGTGGTGGTTCACTCCTACTGGTCGTCGGTACCGCTGGCCCACACGGTGCGCCGCCGCAAGCAAACGTTCCTCAACGCCCTGATTGTCACGGATTACCGCGCACATCGGCACTGGATCCGGCCAGAGGCGGAATTGATTATGGTAGCCTCGCAGGAAACGGCAAACCAGATGCTGGAGCGCGGCGCTGACCCTGACACCCTTGTCGTCACGGGCATTCCAATTGCCCGCAGGTACCGTGACCTCCTCGGTGCTGACCGCGCGGCGCTGCGGCGCAAGCACGGCCTGAGAACCGATCAGCCCCTGATCTTGCTGTCGACCGGAGGCACCGGCAGTTACCTGGCTCAAACGCGGGTACTCCATGAACTGGGCAATTTGGGGCGGCCCGTGCAGGTGTTGATGCTGGCGGGTGCCGCCGAACCGGGCGTAGAGCAGCTGGGGGGCGCGACTGTATATCGTTTCGGCTTTACCACGGCTTTCCCAGAACTTATGGCTGCGGCTGATCTGGTGGTGGGCAAAGCGGGCGGACTCACCGTGGCCGAATCATCTGCGCTCGGCGTGCCCATGATCGTCCACGCTCCCATTCCGGGCCAGGAGGAGTACAACGCCTCATACTTGGAGCGCGGCGGGGCAGCGCTGTGGGCGCGCGAACTGAGAGAACTGCGCCCCGCGATCCTGCGGGCGTTGGATCCTGGTGCACACGCCCGCTTGTCAGCCAATGCCCGGGCGCTGAGTGTGCCCGACGCCGCTGACCGGGTAGCGGGCGAAATCCTGCGCCGCCTGCAGCGAGTGTGAAGCTGATTCTCTGGGCCGCACTCTGCTGACAGCTGCCCGTGTAAGGTCATCCCATGACCATCACTACTCACAACGCCCGTAAGCCCCTTCCAGAGGGGTATACGCCGATCTATGTGGCCCGCAAGACCACCTATCAACCGGGATTTGGCGCAGACTTCAGCATCCTCGGCAACCCGTTTGTCATCAATCAACGGGCCGCCCGAAGGGAAACGGTCATCCTCTACCGCCAGTGGCTTCCGACCCGCCTTCAAGCGAACACCCCTTAAGCCCGTGCTTTGCAGGGTCTAGTTGAACGCGTGCGGGCAGGAGAGAGCCTGCTGCTCATCTGCTGGTGTGCGCCACTGGACTGCTATGCCGACGTGATCAAAGAGGAACTGGAACGGTTGATCACAAGCTCACCGGACGAGTGAATCGCCCAAAACGTGCTTCGGAGTTCACCTGTCTGCTGACACTGTGGAATTCAGTCTATCAGAGGTTTAAGGTAGGTCTTGGAGGTGTACTTCATGGCCTATCCTGCCCATGTTTACGTCCAGTCCTTTCAACAGCACCGCGCTGCCCTGCTGGAACTGCTTGACCGGATCCCGCCTGAACACGGCGACACCACCATTTGGGAAGGAGGAAGGAGCATCACCCAGACGGTCGATCATCTGCTCAGTGCTGGCGTTGGGGTGGTGGATATGCTCTCTGGGGGCAGTTGGGGCGATCAAGTTCCCTCAGCCGCTTTACCAGAGGCGACGGCTCGCCTCGGCGCGAGCACAGAGCTGGTAATTGACAAGTTATCTGCACTCAGTGATGAAGAGTTGAATCATGAATTGACGGTCTTTGGTGGAGCACGGTGGCCCGCCTACCGCCTCGTAGATTTCCACCGCGAGCACGAGATTCACCACAAAGGCCAGCTGTGGGTGATGGCACGGGTCATGGGGATTGAGCCTCCGTTCTTTACTCACATGGTGTGACCTCTGCCCGTCTCCGTGGTCAGCCCGCTCCTCTTCAACGATCCTGTCACTGATCTCCCGCCCCTCTGCCCGCCTCAGCGCGGGCGTTTCTCTTTTTCGATCTCAATCGCTTATTTATCCAAAAGCAGATCCGATTCGATCCGGTTACGGCCCTGGGCTTTGGCTAAGTAGAGCTTTTCATCAGCGCGGGCCATGACGTCGTCACCCATGAGGGCCAGGCCGCCTGAAACGGTCAGCGCCCCTCCACTGAGGCCCGCCTCTGCCGCGAGTGAACGCTCCACCTGAGCGCGGATGCGCTCGGCGACGTTGTTCAGGATGTCTGGCGGGCAGACGGGCAGCAGCACCCCAAACTCTTCGCCGCCCAGTCGGTAAAGGCGGTCACTTGGGCGCACGCAGCGCTGTGCCACGATCACGAACGTCTGCAACACCTGGTCGCCCATGTCATGGCCGTACGTATCATTGACACGCTTGAAATGATCCAGATCCAACAGCAGCAGATGCGTGCTGGGCAGTGCTGTTTTCAAGTCCGCCTCAAATTGCCGCCGATTGTACGCGCCTGTCAGGGCGTCGGTGAACGCGAGGCCCTGGTAATGCTGCGTGCGGGCCAAGTTGGTCAGACGAGTCTGCACGGCGATATGCCCGAGCAGCATCCCGACAGCACTCAGCACAGTCAGAGCAATGTACGCACTCACGGCAGTCGTCCAAGGTGCGTTGGTCAGGGCAAAACTCACGAACAGAGCCACGTTGGCTAACGCGAACAACCGCAAGGCCAACCCAGGGACGCGGTTCAGTGGCAGACCTTGCTTGGTCGGCAGGTGTAGCCAGATGCCAGATGGAGCGGCAAACCACGTCACTACAACCATTTGTATGAGGGAAGGAATCGCCCCGACGCCACCTAGGGAATAGCGGTAGATCCCAACCGGGAGGGCGACAGCGAGCCCGGCGAGACGGCCGTGACGTTGGGCGGCGAGTGCAACCGGCACCATCCGGAAGTCGAACAGGATGCCTGGGGTCAGCGGAGCGGTGTGGGCCAGCGCAAAAAAAGACGTGCCGACCAGAGCCAGCTACCGGGCCACCAGGGCCGGCCAGTGGTCGACGGCACCAAAGTGGAAGTAGGTCAGGCTGACCAGGAACAACCCCGCGATCAAGACAGCCAGATTCACCAGCACGTTGTCGAGGAGGGTCAGAATCATACCCTCTATTGTGCGCGGGGCGTCTGCCAGGACTCTGCGCGCAAGCCAGGCTGTTGAAGCGAGTGTCCCTGCTTCAACACGCGTTGCCAGGTCTCGCTGTTTCAATCCCTATTGATAACGGTAGAAATTGAGGTTGGTTACAGATAAAGGCGCTACGGTAGGACACGCGGAGTGCAAGGCCCACTGTTGTCCTTCCACTCAGATTTACGCCGTTATCAATAATGGTACTCCGTTGACTCTTGTACAAAAAGATGTCCAGCACGCAAGCACAGCCCCCATCTGAATACCCCAGAACCACGTGTAGGGCACTTTCTTCCCAGAAGTCAACGGAGTACCAATAAGAGTCCACTCGGGACGGTGGATTTTCTTTCGCCATCAAAAACACGCCCTATTCAGAGCGGGGCGCCGTGGCAGTTGGGGAGGCCTGCTCCCCCCGAAGCGTGGGCAAAGTGTAACGGAGCTGGACACCGCCCAAGTCCTGGACACGTGAGGCGTTGTCAGGAAGCTGTCACAAGATCCGGCGCACGCGGTGGGGCCATGGCCCCACCGCCTAGGCCGCCCCGACCGCCCGAAGTGCGTATCTATCCGGGCCCGGCGACCTAATCACCTCATCCACGAAGCCCCGCCCTTGCCTTCATTGGCAAGGTTTTGTGCCGCCAATAACAACCCGTCCACTGAAGGACGGGGCGCTGTGACTGCTCGGGATGGCGTTCAAGCGTCTCTTTCCCTGAGTACCGGACTACTCCGGCGAAACGCCCCTGCTCCAGCTTCGGCTGTGGGTGGGGCATTGATGCTTTACCCTCGTCCCATGCATCCGCGTGACCTGACGCCTGTCGAACTCGCTGACCTGCTCGATGCCGCCTACCGCCAAGATCGGGGCCTCACCCGCGAAGGGCCGGATCTGGAGTTGCGGATGGAGCCAGCCGACTTCCTCGGCTGCCATCCGGACATGTAGGCCGGAGCGTGGGCGGCCCGGCAAGAGTTGATGGCCGACGGTGGCGACGTGGAAGAAGACAAAGCCCAGTACTGGCTGAACGTAGAGTTTGTGGAGCCGTGCCCACGGTAAAAGGGAGCCTCTCGGCCCCCCCCTGCGGCACTGTGTGGCGCTAGGCCGCCGCCACCCGGATCAGCACCCCGATGCCTGCCTTTGCCGCCGTACAAAAGCCTACGGCTAAGACGTCCAGCATCTCGAAAACTGCCGCTGGTGCTCGCGCTCGGCGCGGTTGTCTTGGCCCTCCGGCAGCGGCACGAGGATTATCGGCCCGCAGAGCAGCTCACACTCGGTAGGCAGCCCGATCCTGCGCCCGGCCTCAGGGTTGACCGAGCTGTTTCAGGGGGAGAGACATCGAGTCGAGTTCTTTGAGCCGCTCTGCAAGCAGGGGCGACATCTTCTTGAGCCAGCTGTCCAGCGCTTCTTGCTCTGCATCATTCAGCCCCCGCACGCCGCCTGACACGCACGTTCATCCGGTTACAGCAAGAGCGCCCAGGAAGGTCCTGGGCGCTGTGCACACGGGTGCTCAGTTGTTGGGGTTCAGAAACTCCAGCTGAATTTTTTCCTGAATCCCACTGGTGGAATTGACCGAAAACGCAGTCATGCCGTTGTGCGGCGCGACCATGTCAACCTGCTGGGTATTCGGACGCGAAATCCCTCCACCCGTCGCGCCGGGCATAAATGCCTGCCACACGTACAAGCTGTTGGGAAACTGGAAGTTGGTGCCGCGAAGATCACTGTTGGCCACGATGTCGTCATTGAACTTGACGCCGCCGCCCGGCGTATCGCTGGCATAACCGAAGGGCGACTGCGCATTGCCTGCGGTGACCAGGGCATAGCGGAAATCAAATGGGAAAATGTTCAGCGTCGCCGGATCAAGCTTGATCTTGCTCCAGAGCGTGGTGGACGCGCTCGCGGGCGTCCCAAAGCGAGTTCGCGAGTTGTTTGGCTGCGCCAGGGAAATGTATTCCTGGGGCGCGGCGGAATTCATGTCGGCACACCAGATGTTGGCGACCCGGGCGGTTTGATTGCCCACATACAGTCTGTAATTGGCGTCTTGCAGAGGATGATTTTTCTGAATGTCTCCGAAGGCCATGTATTTATTTTTATAATCCAAACAGGTGGTGGGTTTGCCCAGATCAATCTGGTGCGGAGACGGCAGGGTGCTGGGATCGGTGAGGGGCGGGTTGACGGTTGAGGGCGCGACGCAGTCACGGGCGTCTCGGGCACATTGCTTGATGACGCCCTTGGCCGTAGCCAGCAGCTGGGAGTTGCGGCTGACCAGCGCGTTGATGGCGCTCTGCGTGTCCGTGAAGAGGAAGGGATTGAGCTGCGCTGTCAAGGAGTCGTTGAGCTTGTTCTGGTAGCCGATGGCGTAGCTGGTCAATGTCTCGGCGTTGCTCCGCGCCTGATCCAGCACAGTGGTGTTGGCCTTTTCCAGCGCCAGGGTCTGATAATCCTGGAAATTGGCCGACTTCAAGCAGACGAGCTGAGCGCTGCCCACCGCCTGCCCAGAGCACTGGGCGGTAAAGAGTGCCGGGAAATTCTGTGAATTGTCGAGCAGTGTCTGGTAGTCCGTCGCAAATTTTGTCGGGATGACGCCGTCGTAAAATTCATTGATGTGAACGTTGTACTGACTTGAAATCTGGCTGACGGCCTGCTTGACGTCCACTGAACCGGAAGCCGATCCGTACTTCACCTTCAATTCATTCTCGAGCTCAGTCTTTTCGGAGCTGCTGGCCGTGTCGAGCCGGATGATGCCGCGGTACGTCGCCCCGGTGGTGGCCGCCGCGAGATACTTGTCGCCGCACTTGGCGTAGAAATTAAGGTAATTGTTGATGAAGTCTGCGTAGTTGTCCTGCCCACCGGGGTCTTCGTCGCCCTTCATGATGTGGGCCCCCGAGAGCACGATGGATGGCCCCACGATCTCGGAGTACACGATGACGTACACCGAGTACGAATTGGAGGCCTGGCTCTGCAGGTAACTTGACTTGGCAGAGGCCGAGAACAGCCCAAAACCCACAGACGCCTCGGCAGTGATTCCGAGTGAAGACGCCAGCGCCTGCGTGCTTGAGACGATTTTGATGTCGTAATTTGCAGAAAGCGTTCCAATCGACTTCGCATCGACGGTACCTTTCACGCAGGTGCCTTCCAGTTCTCCGGACAAAGAGCTGTACCCTTTGCCGAACGTCATGCCCGAGGGACTGTACCAGTCAACCACCAAAGGCGGCGCCGCCCCCAGGTGCGGCTTAGGAGTAACCGGGGCCGGCGGGAGAACGGGCTGCTGCGGTTGATCCCCGCACGCCGAGAGCACCACACTCAACAACAGCGTGCTCAGGACGGCTGTGGCCGAACTTCCTCTTAGACTCTTCGTCATCTGATCCCCCTCTAGTGAAGCAGTGCTCATTTTGGACATCTTTCTCTAACATTCTCATCACACGTGGGGAGGTTTAGCCTTTCCGTCAACTCGGCGGCGCCGTCACCGCGCCAGCTCAAGGGCCGCCGCTGGGCGAAAGCGCATTGGTTTCAGTGCACGCAGGCCATCTGGTGAACCATGTCACCTCCCGACTGAGGGTGAGTCGCTTTTGCACACATGGAGTTAAGCCCCGATTTACGCGGAGGCACCCCATGACCCAGCGCAAAACCTACACCGCCGAATTCAAGCGTTACGGCTGTTCAACTCGCGCAGTCCACCGAAACTAGCGCGGGCACCGCTCGCGACCTCGGCATTGGACTTTCAGCCTTGAGAACGTGGATGAAAGCCGACCAGCACAACGGGGATTTGGCCTTTCCTGGTCAGGGCCGTCAGCTCTTGACACCCGATCAAACGCCTGCGGAAAGAAAACAAATCTTGCGTGAGGAGCGTGGAATTCTAGATAGGGTGTCGCTGATGGGTTGTCAAGTCTTTGGCTGGGCGGTTGTCGGTGTTGGGCCAGCTCCGTCTTGAGCACGACAAAAATCATCTTGGTAGGGTTGCCCGGATTTCACCACCGCCAATCCGGTGGTTAATAATTTACGTTCCAGCGCGACTAACGCTACTTTGGCTGGCTTGCCCGTGTCCCGTAAATGGCGGTAGTACGTTCGCATTCGGCTGTGTGATTTTGACGCGCCCAAGGCCGAGAGATACGCGATCCGCCGCAGGCGGGCATTGCCGGTCTTTGAAATCCGTCCTTGACCGCGCTTGGCGCCCGATTGGTGCGGGGAGGGCGCCATGCCTGCAGCCGCAGAAATCTCCCGTCCGGTGTCCAGATGGGCAAATCCTACGGTTTCGGCCACGATCGTCGCCGCAGACACGAAGGCAAACCCTGGCACACTCAGCAGCAACTTCAGTTGCTGCGACAACGTCTCATCGGCCTCGATCAGCGCACGCATCGCGGCCTCAATCTCCACGACTTGCCCAACCATGAGGGTTAACCGCTGCTGGGTGAGCTTCACGACGGTCTCCGAAGCACGATGGGCGTCTTGCAAGGCTTGCAGGTGGTTCTGTTCCTGAGTTCGGCGCACGAGAACGGCTTCCCGTTCTCGAGTGAGCTGTTTCAAGTCGCTCTACGCGGTGCTGGGCGGCGTCCAGCTGCTCGGATGCATCACCACCCCGTACCGCGCGATCAGCTCCGCATCCATCGCGTCGGTTTTCCCCCGGCGCAGGATAGAACGAGCAAAATACTTGATTTGTGCCGGGTTGACCACACTCACGACGCAGCCTAAAGATTGAAAATAGTGTGCAAAACGCTCCCAGTAGACATTGGTCGCCTCCATCACCACGTGAAGCTCTGCAGGTTCAGTCCACGTGCGAACCCAGTCGCTCAACTGTTGAAGTCCGGCGGGTGTGTTGGCCAGAGGGCCACGTTGACCGAGCGAGTGTCCGGCGGTGTCCTGCACGTGAACGAAGAACTCTCGTTTTCCGATATCAATGCCCAGCACTAACATGCTGCACCTCCTGAGGTGGGCTAAGCGTGTCAGGGACAGTCTTTCTCGGCACTGTTCTTGTGGTACAGGCTCTGGGGCCTCGGATAGGGTTCAGCGTTGCCGAGAAAGAGCCCAGGTCGGCCAGATGTAGAATGCGGCCTTGGAAGGCTGGAAAAAAGCACTGGCTTGTTGACCTGGGATAGACCTGACCATCCGGAGTATGACGGATCTGGCCCAACACACAAAAAAAGCCGTGGCCTGTCTTGGGCAGAGCGGCACCCGTATGGGGCCTGCCCGCTTCTTTGCCAGAGAGACCCCGCGTTGAGATACGTGTTTATCCAACAGTGGCGCAGTCAGTACTCGTTGAAAGTCTTGTGCTGGACGTGTCCACCAGTGCGTTCTACAGCTGGCATAGAAAGCCTACCTCATCACAAGCTAAGCAGGAGGCGCTACGGTGCACCGCGTCTTCAAGCTGACCTGCGGGCTGAGGGACAACACATTTCCCGCGAGCGGATTTCGCGCCCTTGGCGGGTGAGTGGCCTCCGGGCCAAAGGAAAGCGACGATTCGTGCGTACGACCGACAGTGACCATGGCGGTGCGGTCTGTCCCAACGTACTCAACCGAGAATCCACCGTCCAACACGCCAATACGGTATGGGACTCTGATCTGACGTTTATCAAGGCCGAAGAGGGCTGGTTGTATTTGGCGGTCACCCTCGACCTGCATTCACAAGCCGTCGTGGGATATGCCATGGAAGCCCAGATGGCGGCCACCCTACCGCTCGGAACCTCGAAAATGACGGTGAACCCACGAAACCCGCTTCCCGGCCTCCTCCATCACGCAGGGCCGAGGCAATCAATAGGTCAGCAAAATTGTTCAGGCTGAATTAACGCGCATAGGTGCACAAGGGAGCATGAGCCGCACGGCACATTGCTGGGACAACAGCGTTCTGGAGAGCTTCTGCAGCTCCCTGAAACGGCGGCTGCTGGACACCGTTCTCTTCGAAAGCCGAGTTGTAGCTCGGCAGGCCATCTTCGAATACATTGATACAACCGACAACGCCGTCATTCGACATTGGCTGACTTGACACCACACGAGTTCGAGCGCCAAGCAGGGGTGGCTTAACCAGACGTGCGCAACACCGACTCAAGCCCAAACAGCCCCTTTTGAGCGGGCAACGCTTCTGAGGCCGGCAGAGGCCGGGCGATCAGATACCCTTGGCCTTGGTGGCAGCCCAGTTCACGGAGCAGGTCGCATTCCTGCTGCGTTTCGATTCCTTCCGCAATGGTGGTCAGGCCCAAGTTGTGGGCCAGACTCGTGATGGCCCGAACCACGGGCAAGGCGAACGAATCCTGGTGAAGATGGGTCACAAAAGAACGGTCAATCTTCAAGACGTTGAGGGGCAGGCGCGAGAGGTAACTCAGGCTGGAATACCCCGTCCCAAAATCGTCGACGGCCAGGGAGACGCCGAGGGCCCGCAACTGGTTCATCCGCCGCGCAGATTCCTCGACGTTCCGCATCACCGCACTTTCCGTCAGCTCCAGCTCGAGCGCTTCAGGACACAGCCCAGTGTCCTCCAGCACCTGCGCGACCATCTGAACGAAGCCGTCCCGTTCAAACTGCAGCACTGAGACGTTGACGGCTATGCGCAGGGCCTCATACCCCTGGCGTCTCCAAACTGCGGTTTGCCGGCAAGCCTCCCGGAGCACCCATTCCCCAATGGGAACAATCAGCCCAGTCTCTTCCGCCACCGGAATGAAGCGGAGCGGTGCAACGTGGCCCAAGAGGGGATGCCGCCAGCGCAGCAGCGCCTCCATACCGGTGAGCGTGCCGTCGATCAAATTGACTTGCGGTTGATAGTGAAGTTCGAGTTCATCGAGTTCAACCGCGCGGCGCAGGTACTGCGCGAGGTGCATGCGCTCTGCCGCGCGGCGGTTCATTTCTGGCTGATAGAAAGCGATCCCTGCCTTGTGGATTTTGGCGGACTGCATCGCCAAATCCGCGTGCCGTTGCAGGTGCGTGACGTCAACGCCGTTCGTGAGCATAGAGATGCCGATCGAAGCACTGATCAGCAGCTCCTGTTCACCCACAAGAATCGGCGCCGTGAGGCTCCGCAGTATCTGCCGCATGATTGTTTCGGCTGCTTCCTGTGTGGTGTGCGGCAAGACGACCGTGAACTCGTCCCCGCCTACCCGCGCCAGGGTATCGCCGAAGCGGGTGAGCTGCAGGAGGCGGCGCGTGATCTCCCGCAGCACCTCGTCCCCCACTTGGTTCCCGTGGACATCGTTGATGCTCTTGAAATCGTCGAGGTCGATGTGCGCCAGAGCGACGGGAGTCTGGTGGGCCTTGGCCTGTTGCGCGGCACCTTCGAGCCGGGTGTTGAAGAGGGTGCGGTTGGGCAGACCCGTGAGGGCGTCATGCTGCGTCTGATACGCGAGGCTGTCCCTAAGGCGGTGATGCTCGATAGCGACCGCCGCGAGGTGACGGGCCTGCTGCAGCAGGTCAACCGTCACCGCTGGAAATGTACCGGTGCTCCGGCTGTAGGCGCACAAGGTGCCCAACACCTCGCCGGTTCCGCTAAGGATCGGCGCGGACAGACAGGCACGCAGGCCATGCACCAACGCCAGTTCCCGAAGTTCTCCCCAGCTCGAATTTGAGAAAAAGCTCTCGACGGTGATGGAAACGCCCAAGAACGCCGCCGCGCCGCAAGGACCGGCCTCTGGTTCAATTCGGACGCTGCTGACGGCGTCCGTGAACCCGGCGGGCAGGCTCGGCGCGGCAGCGTTGTACAACACGTCTCCTTGACGCAGCATGACGTAACTCAGCAGTCCAGGGTTGTGGCCTTCTACCAGAAGGGCAATCTCGCTCAGGATGGTGCCGAGCGGTTCATTGCGAAGCGTGCGCTCCAGAATTTGGTTGCGGGCTTGCTCAAGCTGCTCGGCTGCTTTGCGGACACTGACGTCGCGGAAACACACGGCAATCCCGTCCCCCGACGGATAGGAATGCAGTTGAAACCATACGCCGTGCTGGGCGGAGTACACTTCAAATTCCATGCTGCGGCGCTCATCCATGGTGACCTTGAGATTGTGCTCCATCACGCCGCCCCACGCTTCTGGAAAAACGTCCCAGCCCCGACGTCCAAGCAGGTCTGTTGCCCGGCAGCCCAGCAGCCGGGCGGCTTGAGCATTGACGTAGATAAAGTTCCAGTCCGCATCACAGGCACAGAACGCGTCCGTGATGCTCTCCAAGAGTTCGTGCGCGAACGTCTGCCGTTCCAGAAGCGCACGTTCGACGCGTTTGCGTTCCGTGATATCGGTCAACAGACCGATGATGCCCGTGACCTCCCTCCGCTGATCAATCAGGGAGGTCGCGGAAACTTCAACCCACAGGGTTGTTCCATCCTGGCGGGTCAAGGGCAGTTCCAATGGCTCGACGACCCCCTGCCGGCGCCCCTCCATCTGCCGGCGCGCTTCGGCCTGGTAGGCCGGATCAATGAAGTCCAGGGCCGAGCGCCCCAACACTTCGCCCGGTTCCTGGTACCCCAGCAGACGCACCAATTGCGGGTTGAGGTATTCAATCCGGAAGTCTGCCGTGACCAGCGCCATCCCTTCGCGCATGGTTTCAATCAGGTGACGGTACCGCTCCTCGCTGGCCTGCAACTGCTGCTGCGCGGTGTGACGCTGGGTGATCGTGCGGAAAAACACGGAAGCCCCCTGTGCAGAAGGGTACACATCGACCTGCACCCAGACACCAAGGGCAGCAAAGAGCATTTCACAAGACCGGTACTCTTGCTGCTGCACCCCTTCAAGAAGACGCTGCTCCAAGGTGCTCCCGACCAAGTCCGGGAACATGTCCCACACGGTTTTGCCCCACAGGTCAGCAGGTAGTCCAACGATTTGAAACGCCCGCTTGGCGGCCGGATTGACATACACGCAGCGCCACGCGGGATCGTAGACGACGAGTGCATCTGCGAGCTGTTCCACCACTGCGCGAATGCGCTCGAGGGGATGATCGGCCACCGAAGAGGCCAGTGGGCCTTGTGGCCTGCTCTCCAAACTCTGCTGGTTGACGGGCACAGAGTGGAGCGGGAGCAGCGGCGTTTCAGACATTTATTCTATGGTGCGGAATCGGCTCTTTCAGGCCTCTTACCACGGAATGCCGTTCAGACATGATGAGGGTTGGCGGTACATAAGCCGCCCACTCCTGTTGAGCGTCATGGCGGGAACAGTGTGTGAACGTCTATCGGCGTAGGGGCAGGCAGGTGAGGCAATGCCCCCAACAGTCCTGTTGAACTCAGTAATGAGTAACTGATATCTCTATACCTGTATTTTGAGAGCTTTTCCCTCGCCTCGATCGAGCATTTTGACCATTGCCGTCGGCACTCCGGCGGCCGCAAAACGAAGCCGCTGTGGAGGCTGAGTGCGGAGCGCGCTGGCTTGCCGGGTCAGCAACACGGCCGGAAACAGCTTGGTCAGGAGCAAAGCGCGCAAAACGGCAAGCACCGGCTGTGGCTGTGCGGTCACAGGGCCGGGGGGGGGCAGAGCGGCGGAGCTGAAACAGTCATCTTGATCTTCCAGAGCAGCGCCGCACGACAATTAGACTGTTCAGTGCTGAGGAGTTTACGAAGAGTGGGGCTCAGCTCTCCGACAAGACGATGATCCGGTCATGCTCCGAGAATTGGATCAGCCCGGGCTTGTGTGGGTTCAGATGAACGTCCATCGGCGTGGCCGTCGCTCCGCGGGACGGCGAGGACGTCATGACCCTGCAAAAGCAGGCCGACGTGGCGATGTACCGTGCCAAACAGGTGGGCAAGAACAACGTGCCAGAACCCACTCCAGTGGCCCCCTCACTCGTTCCAGACTCCTGATCTGGTGGCTTTGACGCGCTCAGGGTAAGCTGACCGTCCGTGACTGACCTCCAGGCCACTGCCACCGATCCACGGTGACCCTCCTCCACTCCGCCCAGACGGCCGTGCCCTTACGTTCCCTGAGCGGGCGCAACACTCAAGACTTGCTGCGCCCGCGTCTCAACCCTTGAAGAGGAGGCGAGTTCTGGCCTTACCATTGGGCGTTCTGCAGTCTCCACCGTTCGAACTGCTCCACCGGCAGAGGCTCACTCAATAAAAATCCCTGCACGACTTCGCAGCCCAGGGATGAAACCAGCGCCCATTGCGCCTGCGTTTCGACCCCTTCGGCCACCACATGAACGTTCATCGCCTGGGCAATGGACGCGATGGCCTGAATCATCTGCTGGCCACTCACGCTGCGCTCGGCATTGCGCACGAAATTTCGGTCGAGCTTCAGCGCACTGACCGGAAGCGTCATCAGGTAGCTGATGGACGAATGGCCCGCTCCAAAGTCGTCCAATGAAACCTGCACCCCCAGGTGCCGCAGCTGTTCCATCTTCACTGCGGCACTTGGGAGGTCTTGAATGACCAGCCGCTCTGTGAGTTCGATCTCCAGCAAGCTGCCCGGCAACTGGTTCGTCTTCAAGCAGTTCAGCACCTGAGGGAGGAAGTCAGGGTGCGCAAATTGACGGGGGGAAATATTGACCGCAATCCGCAGCGGTCTGCCCGCGTCTCTCCAGAGGGCCGCTTGCCGACAAGCCTGCTTGAGCACCCAGTGCCCAATTGGCAAGATGAAGCCGGTATCTTCGGCCACAGCGATAAATTCGTCCGGACGCACCAGCCCAAGGGAAGCGCTGTGCCACCGCAGGAGTGCTTCGACCCCCACCAGCTGGTCGCCCTGGAGCTGGGGTTGGTAATACAACTCAAATTCGTCGTGCTCTAGGGCAAACTGAAGTGCCTGTTTGGTGTGTTCCCGGGCGTGAACGCTCAGCAAAAGATCTTCTGTAAAGGTATGGAAGGTATTTCTGCCTTTGAACTTGGCCTGATAGAGCGCCAGATCCGCTTGACGTTGCAACACGTCGGCGTTCTCGCCGACGTGCGTGAGCGTGCTGATCCCGATAGATGCTGTGACGTGAACCGCTTCTTCTGCGATGAAGAACGGCGCAGCGAAAGCGAGGTTGAGTCGGTGGGCAACCTGTTCCGCTTGTTCTGAAGCAAAGAGATTGGTCAGGATGACATTGAACTCGTCTCCACCCACACGGGCCAGGGTGTCGCCCTCACGAAGCGTCGTCCTCATTCGCTCGGCCGCTTGGATGAGCAGGCGGTCTCCAGCGGCGTGTCCAAAGCGGTCATTGATCTGTTTGAAGCCGTCCAAATCGATGAACATCACGCCGATGGCATGGCCCTGACGCTCCGAGAGCGCCAGAGTCTGCCCCAGGCGATCAAAGAAGAGCGCGCGGTTGGGCAACCCGGTCAGCCCATCATGGAAGGCCTGATGGGTCAGCAAGGTGCGGCCCTGCTCAAGTTGCTCAGTGAACAGGAGCAGTGTCCGTGTCAGACGTGCATTCTCAGTAAACGTCAGCGCTTGTCTGAGCATCACGATGCCGAACAAGCCCACGGTGCCCCAGAGCACGCCAGGCGTGGCGGGGGTGGGGTGCTGTTGGAGAAAGATAAGCAAGACACAGGACATCAGCACCGCCACATAAGGCAGCACCGATAGCCCACGCTGAACCGTTCGGGGCGTTGGCACAACGGTGCTTGACCCTTTGGCATGCTGATCGCTCCAACCCGCCAGGGCGAGGGAGACCGTGCCCCAACTCCACAAACAGTCAATCCACGAGCCGGAGACATAAGCTTCTTGACTGCTTAAAAAGACGTACCGGAGATCAGCGGCAATGTACATCAGCAACCCGCACGAGAACAGAACCGTTGGAAGACGCAGCCCTTTGCCCTGGAGGGCGAGCAGCACCAAGGCCAGGAGACCCAGGTCAAGCGCCGGATACGACAGCGTGACGGCTCTGTTCATGAGCGCGCTCCCAGAATCGAGGGCCACCTCTGCCAAAAAGAGCCACCAGGCATAGAGGCCGACCATGCCGACAATGATGGCGCTGTCCAGGAGAAGGCCGAGCGTTTTCAGAGAATGTAGAGCGATCTGGGATTGCCGGAGCAAAGCCAGGCCGAGCAAACTATAGAAGGCGTAATAACTTAAATCGGCGGGGGAGACATTCGGGGGGGTCGTGGTGAACAACTCGAAGTACACCCAGATACTTTCCCCGACGCTGAGGGCGACGAGGCCCATCATCAGCAACCAAAGCGCACCCTTACGGTCGTTGGGCGCACTGCGCCAGACCGTCATACTGAGCGCGGTACTCAGATAAATCACCGAGAGATAGGTCAGGTCGGCGTACCACACGGCCTGCGCTGGCGTGCCCCAGGGCCAGATCAGCCCGGCCAACTGAACAAGGGCCGCACCCAGCAAGGCGATCAACCCCCCAAAGCGGCGCATGAATGTAAAAACCAGGCTGGACATCAAGAAAGAACCCCACACCAATCAGCTGGGAAGAAGTTTGTTACCAGCGGGTTCGTGCAGGCTAAAGGACTCGGTCTAACATTAGCCTGACAACCGAACTCCGGCTTAACGGCACCCCTTCTGAACGATGTCACAGGAGCCCCTTCCCGTTCTGGGAAATGATGTTGCTGAGGGCGCAGAGGCTGTGGACCTGATGGCCTGACACAATTTATGAGAAAGCGTCCCCGGTAGGGGACACTTTCTGTTTGTGAAGACCGAAAATGCCACCGGGGACGCCCCCCGACTGTACCAAGCGATCCTGCCCCACCTCCACCCCGCCCTGTGGAACGACGTCCGCAACGCCCGTACGCTGGCCTGGATGGTCAGCGGCTTGGTGCTGTCCCAGAGCGTTTCCATTCCCTCCTGGCTGCCGCACATCCACTCCCAGGCCACGGTCGCCCAGAGCACCGAACGTCGCTGCCGACGGTGGCTGGAGAATCCAGCCATCGCCCCTGGCAGTGTATGGCCCCTGATTACCCGAGCCTTGCGGGATTGGGGCCCGCATTCCTGACGCTGGCGCTGGACACCAGCATCCTGTTCGGACGCTTCTGTCTGATCCGGGTGGCCGTCCTCTACCGGGGACGCGCGGTACCGCTCGTCTCCGCGTCCTAGAGCATGCCAGTGCTCAGGTCGGCACCGAACAACTCCTGCCTGTCCTCGCCGAGGTCAAAGGCCTGCTGGATTTTCTTGGGCTGCACGATGTTCGACTCCTGGCGGATCGGGGTTTTGCGACACGGCCTTGATGGGCTGGCTCCGCGTCTGCGGATGGCACTTCCGCATCCGCATCAAATCGAGCCTGATTCTGGCCGCTCCAGACGGGCAACGGGTCTGCACCATCGGGGAAATCAAACTCGCAGCGCGCGAAACGCGCTGCTTCCACAACGTCACGATCACCGGACACCGATTTGGGCCGGTGCATGTGGCTCTGGGCCGTCCACGGACGGCCCAGAGCAGTGGCAGTGGTGAGCGATGAACCCACCAGTCGTGCAACGTTTGCTGAGTACGGCGAGCGCTTCCAAATAGAGGAAGGATTCTTGGATGATAAGAGTGGCCTCTTCGGTCTGGAGGACTCCAAACTGCGTGATGCCGCCAGCCTCGAACGCCTGATCCTGGTGATCTCTGTGGCCACGCTCCTGCTCGTCTCCGAAGGACTCCAGCTCGTGCAGCAGGGTGTGCGCAGAACCATTGATCCCCATTGGAACCGCGCCCTGAGCTATTTGAAACTTGGTTTACGCGGCGTCCACTTCGCGCTGAGCCGGGGGCAGGCAGTACTCAACCGCCTGACGCTCCAAGGAGGCGCCGATCCGGCGCCTCCCGGACGTCGCAAGAAATCGCATGTCAGTTCTGTGGACGCTTTAGAAGGCGGCTGGGTGCTCAGATTTCGCTCTCCCTCATAAATTGTGTCAGGCCGTCAGGGCTGTGGACACAGAATCACTTGGCCGAGGGATGTGGCGCTCTACCAGGGCAACGGTCAGGCTGTGGTTGCTGCATTGCGCACCCGGCTCGCCTGCCGCTCCCGTTGAGAACGGCGTTGCTCAACGAGATTGCAGTGCTCGTGCCTCACCCCTGGGCGTCACTGCACCACTGCCACTCCTCCAGCCTTCGCACCCACCACGAAATACAGGTGTAAGCAGCCCCGGCGTCTCGCTTTACGGAGGACGCCCAGCCTTCGGGTGCAGTGGGCGAGGCCGCCGCGCTCGAAATCATGGGCTGGGACGGACCTGAACTCAGTCTGGAACGCTCCTATCACAACGCCGCCGTGATTCAGCGCCCCCTGACCATTCTGCTGATGGAAGCGATGCAGCGCAAGGGTGAAGCCCTTCAGGCACAACCCGCACGACCCACACCACAGCCCTCCAACGAACTTGAGAAGACCCTGATGTTCCGCCCGGCCCAAACACTCCACCACACAGCTGAACAAACCCGGGGGGCACCGCCCTCACCTGGTTCCGCCTTTACTCTCTTTGCTCCGTCGTGGGCACACCAGGAAACTCTGATGACTAATGGGAAAGACACCTTGCAATGCCGCGATGAAAGAGATTGATGGCCGCCGCCCTGGTGGATTACGGCAGTGGCATGGCCCTCGGCACCGTCGGTTCCGGCGTGGATCTCGAATTGGCCGCCGCTGAGAACAGCGATGTGGTGCGGGCCAAGATGAAGACCATGAAGATGTTGGGCATTCAGGGCGAGATCGAAGACATCCTGATCACCCTGCAAACCCAGTATCACATCATCTACACCGTGCCCCATCTGCCGCTGTTTTTGTACTTGGCGCTGGCCAAAGACAAGACCAACCTGGCGTTGTCGCACTACAAAATCAAAGCGCTGACCAAAAATATCAGCATCACCTAACCGACTCCGCCGTGTCCAACTTCTGAATGAAACGCGGTGAGCGGTCAAGTGGTGTGACTGTCCAGCTGCTGGCCGCTTCTTCTGGCGGATCATTCTGTAGGTCTTGGGAGGAGTCTTTCCACAAAGGAATGGAGGAGGGAAAGTTGGCGGAGGAGCCGAGGCGTTACGCGCCGCCCTGTGAGTGCGCACGGCCCCGTCTCCAGCCCTGTGCCGCAGGTCAAGCCGAATGGAGCAGTCCAGCCTGCCTCAGCGTTTGTACGGTCGGACTGCTTGCTCTCATCCCTCGGCCATTCGGCCAGCACAGCGACCACTGACCCGCGACGTCTTCCCTCACTCGGACTGCTTCAGAGTCTATTGATAACGGCGTAAATCTGAGTGGGAGGACAAAAGCGGGCCTTGTACTCCACGTGTCCTACCGTAGCGCCTTCATCTGTAACGAACCTCAATTTCTACCGTTATCGATAGGGGGCCTAAGCCGTTGGCTTAGGCCGCGCTCCAGCCACTGAACTCTGACCTGACCACCGCAGCGGTTCACGAAGGGGCCGACCAGGGCCGGCAGACACCAGAGCGGCAAGATAAGCTGCGGCAGGGCCGACAGCAGACGCCACGGCACCATAACTGGCCAACTCGCCGGTACAAATCGTCTCTGGAACGTGGAATTCATCCATCAGCCGAGTCAAGGACGTTCTCGCCGCTTCGGTATCTTGGTGGTGTTGCAGCCAAACATCGGGCACACTTCCGTGCTCGTCTACGGCCCGCCACAACCCGTGGAGGGCACTGCCGACGGTTGTACACCCCTCGTCTCTGCGTCACCGGGCACACCGACGAGGTTCCCAGTGACGCAGCTCTTCAGCGATGAGTGGCGAGGATCTGAAGTTTTCCTTGCGCAGCGTGCCGAGCTGACCGCAATGCCGCGCTCTTGGCGGAGTTCTTGCACCTCCTGGTCACCGAGCGGGAAGGCCAAACTGCATGCTGGATGATGATTGGGAAGCGATGGCGGTAGGGCGTTGGGGCAAGTCCTGTCCCCACCCTACCGACTAACCAAAACCCTTCCAAAAGTTCAGGCCAACCTGGCACCCTACTCTCCAGCAGTGCACTTGACTTGAAAGAGTCCACCTGCCTTGTTATATGAAAGGGAAAAGACGAAAAGACTTGTCAGGAGCATGTGATAGGAAACGATGCAGACTGTGGTATGTCGCTTCGCAACCGCAGTGCTGCCCTACTGACCCTTACCCTCCTGAGCGTGGCCGCCGCAGTGCCCCTCAAGATCGCTTCGGTGAGTCCCCTGAGCGGCGGTCTGACGGGCAGCGGCACCGAACTCAAACGCGGCGCAGAGCTGTCCGTGAGCCTGCACCTCCAAGAGTTCAAAGCACTGGGGTACGAGCTCAGCCTGGCGTCTTTTGACGATCAGGGTTCGCCTGTCGCGGCCAAGCCCTTGGCCCAACGGTTGGCTGCCGACAAGAGCATTCTCGGCGTCGTGGGTGCATACAACTCCAGCGTATCCAACGTGCTGGCCGGGGCGTTTGCACCCACCAAGTTGGCCATCGTTTCCGTCAGCACCAACGACCAACTCACCAAAAACAGCTGGTCGCATTTTAACCGGGTGGTGGCGCCTGACGGCGCTCAGAGTGTGGCGGCTGGCCGGTACGTCATCAACGCGCGGCCCAAAGCGGTGTATGTCATCTCTGACAACACTACCTATGGCAACGGCCTGACCAGAAGTGTGCTGAGCCAGCTTAAGAGCAGCGCCGTCAAGGTGGTGGGCTACGGTGGAGTCAGCACGGATCCAGAGATCAGCCGCATGATCCAGAAGGTGAAGGCCAGCGGAGCAACGATGGTGTATTTCGGGGGAACGGATGATGTGGGCGGCCGCTTGGTCAAAGCCTTCAATGCAGCTCAGGTGAAGGTCGGCTTGGTGGGCAGCGACGGTATCGATTCTCCGAATTTTATTCGTCAGGTCACGGGTCTGGCCGAAAACATTACCTACACCACCGTGTTTGGTCCCGTCAGCTTGTTTACGAACAGCAACAGCTTTGCAGAAAAATACAAGGCGACTTACAAAGCGCCTGCCAGCGGCCTGGCCGCCTATGCTTACGACGCGACCGAAGCGCTGCTGGCCGGATTGAAAGCCGCCGTGGTAGAAGCAGGCAGCGTCCCGACGCGTGCCCAAATCAGTGCAGCGGTACGAAAGGTCAATCTGCCGTCTTGCTTTACGGCGGAGCGGACGGGCTGCCAGACCATCACAGGGGCGTTGGCCTTTAGCGCGACCGGAGAGCGGCAGAAATCGGCCGTGCTGGTGATGAAGTACGACGAGATGCTGCAGACCAAGCTGACGAAGTTCCAGGCCATTGATGCCAACGACCTGAAGTAACAATGTGTCAGACCTCTTGGGGAGGGGTTTGGTTGCTGCCAAGCAGGGGACCAATCACAGGGCAACATCTAGGTCGGGCGCATTCTGCCAACGGTGGAGACTCAGGTCAGTTGGAGAGTCAAGGCTTTTGCGCAGCCAAGGAACAGGGTTGTTGAACCCCCATGACCACGGGTGAGGTCAAGCTCACTCGGTTCCAATGAAAGCGCACTTCTGGTTCGCCGCACTTGAGAATGCAGTCTGCCGGACTCCTGTTCACAGCGAGCTGGAGGTCAAGGCCCAGTTCTCGGCCCGAATGGACGCAGCGTCAAAGCCACTGGCCCGTATGGTCACTTCCTGAATCGGCTCAGCAGGAAACAGCAAATCGCTGATGACCAAGCGCCCCCACCGCAAGCACTTCCACAGAGGAAGCGTCTAAACAGATCTGCAGGTCGTGCTGGGCCAGGTCAAGTGGAATCACTCCCCGGTGTTCACCGCAGTATCCGTCCAGCAGGGCGGTACTGGGGTGAAAGGCAGCCACCCGGGACGGCGGGCCACTGCAGCAGCACTTCATGGGCCTGTGCAGTGGGAGCCGGATTGTTGTCTGGGCCCTTCCACCCGAGCAGCGGCAAAGGAGGCCGGGGCATAGCAGCAGTGGAAATGGCGTGATCACCGCGCAATCTGATCTATACCATCGAGACGCCACGCTATGGGTTTGGCGAGGTCGACCGGAGAAACTGTTGAGTTGATGCCTTCCACAACTCACTCCCCCTTATGAGGATACTTAGCTGGAGCCGGATGCCCAGCCAAGACAGCTAAGCTGCGGGCCGGAGGTTGACTATGAACTGGAAAGGACACTTATTTGCCTCACTCACGATTCTGGGTGTGGCTGGGGCTCAGAGTCTGGCGCCCGCGTACAGCGCAGCAACCCTGCAAGGCTTATGCCTGACCCCAATTGTGAGCTATTTCAGTGCGGGAAGGGCGGATCAGGTGGCCACTCAATACGGAAGGGAATCGTTTGTCCAGCTGGCTCAGGCTTTGAACTTGCGTCCTATTGACCCCCGCGGCTGTAAGCTCGTGACGCACATCCAGGGAACCCACGTGCGCGCTGGGAACGTGAATGTCTTGACAACCATGCTGCACGTGGTTATTCCAAATGCTCGCGTCACGCAGGCAGCAACCTACTCTGGGAACGCTTATAAGACGGATCTCCGGACACAGGTCTACCTCACGACCATCCAGGACACCAGAGTTTTTGCTGAACTTGGACAATCTGGCCCCGCGATTAACACGTCGCTGAAGAATTTGATCCAGCAGATTGTGAATACCCGGCTGCCTCGACCGTAAGGTCTGACAGAACCGACTCAGGCTTGAGGACACGACGGCCAGGATAGGGCGGCATCTGTTAACAGGGTCGCGTCGCCTCACCTGCCGTCCTGGTCGGCCAAGGGGAGGGTTGACCGTCGACCACATCTGGAACCCTTGTTTGTGAATGCTCATTCTGATCGTCGCAGAGACGCTGGTTCAGTTGTAAGGATGCGGATCTTGGGAATGCAGGCTTAGAAAGGCCTGCGTTCCTTTTCTCCTCTTGCATCCGCTTCCCTGCTGTTGTCTCCCTTGACGCCGTGTGGGTCGCGAGGAGAGCTCGACGGTCGTGCTGCAGCCCTCAGGAGGACTCACCTACTGGTGGTCAGACCCATCCAGACTGAACAGGTCAAGAAGAGCGGAGGCGTAACTCCGCAGTTGATCCATGGAGATGACCTCTGAGACGTCATGACCACCCAAGCGCCGCATCAAGCCAGCCCTCGGCACCTGTGGCGCGTGGGTGACATCAGAAGAACACACCTGTACGGAGCCATGCCCGTCCACCGCCCGTCACAGTCAGGGCCGGATGCCGTTGCTGCTCGTACAAAACTCGTCCAGAAACCAGCGAGAACCCCCAAGGCGTTTCTCGCTCTCGCAATCCTTTAACGAGCGGCGAGCCGAACTTGACATACCACTTGCAGAAAGTCTCGTGGCTGACGTATCCCCCAACTCCCCCTGAGTCCACCTTTACCTCGGCTTAAAGGCCTGTTCTCTCCGCTGTGCACCCTTCAGACTAGGGTGCGTGCTCCGTCTTCCCTTCCTCTGTCGAAGCAGAGGGACAGGCTGAAGTACACCAGCCTACGGTGGCGAGTGTGGTTCTCCCATTGGCGGATGTGCTGCCACAAGTGGGTGCTGAAGTGTCTTGTTGTGGGTCACCTGCAGTACAGCCAGTGTTATTCCTACAGTAGAGCACTGGAGGCGCAGGTCAAGATCAGGCAAGGTCTCCCCCTCTGGTCTGCGCCCCCGGCAATTCCGGCACGGTGGCCTGTGAATTTCTGATCTACTCTTCAGCATGTTGGAACCTGAACTGGTGGCGGACGTGCTGCATGCGGCGCGGTCAGGTGGCGCGGAATGGGCCGAGCTCTTTGTCGAAGACACGTGGCAGACCAACCTGACGCTGCTGCAAGGCTCGGTCAAGGAGGCAGGCGGCGGCAATCTGTACGGCGCGGGTCTCCGGCTGCTGTACGGAACCAAAGTCGTGTACGGCTACACCAACGACACTTCGCGCCGGAGCCTGCTTGACGTGGCACAGGCGTTGGCCAAGTCGCAGGGCACGGCGGGCGTCACCGGCGCAGACGGCAGCGGCGGGCTGAATTTCCGCCGCCCAGAAGCCCAGCGGCTCTGGGCTGTGCGGGATCACCCCGAACAGGTCAGCAAGTCGCGCAAGCTCGACATTGCCCGGCGTGCCCACGCTGCGGCGCAAACGGGCCATGTCAAGACCACCGACGTGACCTACTTGGACGTGAGCCAGCGCGTGCTAGTGGCCAACACCGATGGCGATTGGGCTGAAGATGAGCGCGTGCGTTCGCGGCTGATGGTGCGGGCCATTGCTGAAGACGGCACCGCCCGCGCCGACGGCTATGCGGGGCCGGGCGCGTCGCAAGGCCTCGAATTTTTTGAGGGTGAGCTGCCAGAACACACCGGCGCGGAAGCGGCCCGGCTCGCCAACGCCATGCTGCACGCCGGATATGCCCCGGCTGGAAAGATGCCGGTGGTCATCGGCAACGGGTTTGGCGGCGTCATTTTCCACGAAGCCTGCGGCCATATTCTAGAAACGACCGCTGTTGCCAAAAATGCCAGCGTCTTCGCTGACAAGCTGGGCCAAAAGATCGCGGGGACGTGTGTGTCCGCCGTCGACGACGGCACCGTACCGGGGGCCTGGGGCAGTCTTCATACCGATGACGAGGCTACGCCCAGTGAGCGCACCCTCCTGATCGACCGGGGCGTGCTGACCTCGTTTATGGTCGACCGGGTGGGCGAACGGCAAACCGGGTACCGCCGCACGGGCAGTGGCCGCCGTCAGAATTACACCTTCGCCCCGGCCAGCCGAATGCGCAATACCTTCATTTTGGCCGGAGAGGATACGCCGGAACACCTGATTTCACAGGTCGAATTCGGGCTGTATGCCCGCACGATGGGCGGCGGCAGCGTGACCCCCGGCACGGGCGACTACAACTTCACGGTCAACGAGGGCTACCTGATCCGCAACGGACAGATCATGGAGCCGGTGCGCGGGGCAGCGTTGGTGGGGAACGGCGCACAAGACCTGCTGAACATCACCGGGGTCGCGGGCGACTTGGCCTGTGGGCAGGGGATGTGCGGCAGTATTTCCGGCAGTATTCCCACCGATGTGGGGCAGCCGCATCTCCTTATTTCAGAGTTGACGGTGGGAGGGCGATGATGAACCGGCCAGAGCACCTGACCTTAGAATCGGCGCGGGCGTACCTGATGGCGCAGGCCCGGAAACGCGGCGTGGCGCTGGAAGTCTATGCCGAGCGCAGCACGGCCACCACCATTCAGGCCTTCGGCGGAGCCGTCAGCGACTTCAAGCTGTCCAGCCGCCAAGGACTGGGCCTGCGGGCGCTGGTGAACGGCGCCTGGGGTGCCTCATTTACCGAGAATCTGGCCCCGCCTGCCCTTGACCGGGCCCTGGACAACGCCCTTGAAAACGCGGGCCTGAGTGCGCCCGTCCCGCATGCCGCGCTGCACGCTTGGGGTACGCCGCCTACCCTTGACCTGCACGGTGAGGGCCTGAGCGGGGTCACGGTGGAACAGAAAGTGGGCCTGGCGCTGGGCCTTGACCAAGCCGCGCGGGACGCCGATCCCCGCGTTCAAAGCGTTCCCTACAGTGCCTACAATGACAGCGAGGGCCAGATCAGCGTGGAGCACACTGGGGGCCTCGAGCGCAGCTATCAGACGTTGGGAGCCTTTGTGTACGCCGCGCCCCTGGTGACCGAGGACGGGCAGAGCCAGATGAAGAGCGCCTTTCAATTCACCCGCGAATTTACCCAACTTGATCCCGGTCAGACGGCGCTGGAGGCCACCCGCAAGGCGCTGGCCCTGCTGGGCGCGCGACCGGCACCGACGGGGCAGTTTCCCGTTGTGATTGACGCGGAGTGCATGGCGCTTCTGCTCGCGGTCTATGCGGGGGCGTTCAGTGCCCGGCAGGTGCAGGAGGGCAAAAGCACGCTGGCCGGACGCTTGGGCCAGTCGATTGGCAGTTCGCTGGTCACGCTGATCGACGATGCCACGCTGCCCACCGGCATGGACTCGCGCCCCTTTGATGCGGAAGGCTGTCCGAGTGCGCCGCTGACCCTGATTCGGGGCGGCGTCCTCCAGAGCTTCTTGCACAACAGCCAAACGGCCGCGCAGGACGGCGTTCACAGCACGGGGCATGCCAGCCGGTGGTCTTATCAAGGCGTGCTGTCGGTGGCGCCCAGCAACCTCTATATGCTTGCTGGACAGGGCAGCCGCGCCGATCTGCTGGCCCGGCTGGGCCGGGGCCTGCTGCTGACCGATGTCAAGGGGGCACACGCCGGAGCCAACCTGATCACGGGTGATTTCAGCCTTCAGGCCGAGGGATTTTGGATCGAGAACGGCGTGGTGGCGTATCCGCTGGAAGTCTTCACGGTCGCGGGCAATCTGGTGGAGGTGCTCTCAGGTGTGCAGGCCGTGGCCGACGACCTGACCTTCTCGGCCTATGCGGCCGGCGCGCCGAGCGTCCTCATCGACGGCCTCTCGGTCGGGGGATCGGCTGACCCCGCACAGCGTGCAGGTCAAACGGGCACTGGGGGTTCTTGACCTCCACGACAGAATCACCCATCTTCACGGCTCTACCCGCTCGACCACCCTTGCAAATGACCGGCGATCTCGTCTGAGTATCGCCTTGCGTCGTTGGAAGGCCGCCGTGCAGCAGGTGGCTTGAAGTTAAGGTCACCTGCTACCGTTGCTCCTCGGTTACCCCTGGCCAGCAACAACTTGCCAGCACCTTGGGCGGTTCTATACGGCGTCACCGGGCCGTCGGCCATCCCCACTGGGCAGAGTGGACTCAGCTCGAAGGGCGCGCGGCCGGACTCAGCTGCGTCAAATGCCGCAGTAAAACGGCGTAAACCTCCGTAGGTTGGAGCCTGACTTCAGGCAGCAGTTCGGCATGGCCCACCATCAACAGCGGCCCACGTGCAGGCGAAGAGTCGGCTCGACCATGCGAGCCACGAACCACAGTGGGATCCAGACCGATGACGTCCATGAGATAACGGAACCCGAGCTTCTTCTTGGCCAGTGCACGTACAGCCTTGAGCTTGGCTGGGGAATGCGGATCCATAAACAGCTCTGCAGGATCGTACCCGGGCTTGCGGTGGATATCGACAGTGCGCGCGAAGTCCGGCGCTTTGGCATCATCCAGCCAGTAATAGTAGGTAAACCAGGCGCCCGGTTCCGCGATGACCACCAACTCTCCGCTGCGGTCGTGATCCAAGTGGTGTCGTTGCTTTCCAGCGGTATCCAACACTTCCGCCACCCCCGGCAGGGCTTCCAGGAGTGCTTTGACCTGTGCGATCCGCCCCGGATCACTGATATACACGTGAGCGACTTGATGGTCTGCCACGGCAAACGCGGCGCTCATTCCTGCATCCAGAAGTTCCAGGCCGCGTTCTTCGCGCACGGCAATGAGGCCAGCGGCACGCAGCGTCCGGTTGATGTGCACCGGCCGCCAAGCTCGATCGATGCCGTATTCGGACAGCACGACGACCCGGACGTCCCGCGCTTCGTAAAAGTCAATCAGTTCCCCGACCACGGCATCGATCGCTTGCAATTCAGCTGCCATCTCCGGCGCGTCCGGTCCGTATTTTTGCAAGCCGTAATCCAGGTGGGGCAGGTACACCAGAGACAGGGTGGGCGCGTGGTGCTCTTCCGTCCAGCGGGCGCTTTTGGAAATCCACTGACTCGAACGAATAGAAGCGTTCGGCCCCCAGTACTCGAAGAGCGGAAACTCCCCCAGATCAGCGTTTAGGGTTGCCCGCCATGTGGCGGGCTGGGTGTAGATGTCGGGCAACTTTAGTCCATCGGCCGGATACATCGGCCTGGGCGTCACCGCGTAATCCACGCTGGAATACATGTTGTACCACCAAAATAAGTTCGCACAGGTAAAGTCAGGATCCAACGTACGGGCCTCTTCCCACAGCTTAGGTTGTTGAACCAGCCGGTTCGATTGCCGCCAGAATTTGACTTCACACTCGTCGCGGAAATACCACCCGTTACCAACCACGCCGTGCTGAGACGGCCAGGTTCCCGTCAGGTAGGTGGCTTGGACGCTACACGTGACGGCAGGGAGAAGGGCTTCGACGGGAACCAACTTCCCCTTATCGGCGAACCGCTTCAGATGCGGCGTGTTCGGCCCAATCAAATCAGGGCTCAAGCCCACGACATTCAGGACGACTGTGCGGTGGAGGGTGGGGGTGTGCGTGGTGTCCGCCATGGGTCAAGTTCCTTTGATAAAGCGCTGCCAGAACAGAGTCAGGACGAACGCGCTGAGTGCGAGGAGGAGCAGTTCATATGGAGCGCGCTGATGAAACAGCACCAGGGCGTCCAGTAAAGACACGCCAGCGATCAGATTGCCGACGGTTCGGCCCACATTTCGGTGTCTGGGGTTGTAGAGCGAGGTGAGACTGTAGGCCACCCACAGCAGGAAGCCTGCCAGCAAACCGTATCCAGGCAGGCTCGGTGCGGCGCTCAGCGTCAAGGCAAAATAGATCGCCGGCAGCGCCAACAGGGCCACGGGCCAGTACCGTGCAAGGTGGGTTTGGCGCTCGGTTTTTGCGATATACGTGAGGCCCACGATGTAAGCCCCCAGCAACACCGTCCAGACCAGCAGCGCATTTCCCACGGCAGGTGCAAACGCCCAGCTGGCGATCAGATACACCAACATCCGGGTTCCAGCCATCAGCAATGGACTGATGGGGTTGGTTTTGTGCCACAGATCATAGACCACGATTAAGATCGCCAGTGCTGTTCCTCCCAGCAGGGCAGCGCTGGACACGGTGGCCAACAGGCCCAGGCCTGCCGCGAACAGCAGCGTCGTGACGACCGCGGCCTCGGCGCGTGGAACCACTCCAGAGGGCAAGGGCCGTCCAGGGCGCTCCCGAACATCAAGGGTGTAATCAAGGATGTCGTTGAGGTACATCCCAGCGGTGTAGAGCAGCACCATGGCCAGCACCACAAACCCTGTCGCGCCACCGAGAGTCAATGATCCTCCCAGCGCGGCTCCGGCCAAGACATTGGACGCCACAGTAGGGCTGTTCGAAATGCGTGCCAGTTGCAGGTGGCCGCGCAGGCGCCGGATCACCACCGGCGTGCCAACAGCGTCAGAGGACATCTTGCACCCAGCGAAATTCCCGTTCAACCATGTCCAGAAGAGGCCGTTTCAAAGCGGGTGGCAAGACGTCCCAGGTGTAGGTTTCGATCTCAAGGTGAGTGGTAAAGGACTGCTCCCGCAGCACTTGAAGGGTCTCGATGATTTCAGCCTGAGTCGAACCGAGCGTGGACTGTGCAAACTCATCCAGGAACACGGGAACGTGAAAATGAATCCGGGCTTCGGTGAAGGTGGGGTCTTCTAGAGCGGAAAGCGCCTCTGGGAGATCCGGAAACTGCTGGAGTTGGCCGTCGACGCCCCGGGCAATGACTTGATGAAGGTAGGTCGAGTCGACAAAAGGGCGCAGCAGGGCAAGCGCGTGCCGCCGCTCCTGGGGCGAGGAGGGCAGCATCAGCCGAAGAGCTGAACTGAGCTGCACCTTCCCGATCCGCATCCCCGCCCGCTGGTAACATTCCAGGGCAGTGCGCGGCGACTCATAGGCGACGGCGAGGTGACAGGTGTCAAAGCACACCTGAAGATGATCCTGAAAGGCAGCTTTTGCCTGTGCCAGCGTCAGGCCGAGTTCAGCGGCCAGGTGTGAGGCGCCCGCCGTCATCAGGTGATCCGTAAAGAAGGCGGCAAGTTGCTCACTTCGCTCCAGGAGTCCGTCTGGCTCCGGCTCGATATCAAGGTGAATAAGCTGCCCAGTTCGTTCTCGCAGGCGAACGAGCGCGGCCACCACCTCGGTGACATGGAGGGTCAGCTGTGTCCAGAGGCCGGCATCTTGTTCATTGACCCAGGCCCGGTAGGTCAGTGGGCTGGTGGAGATGCCGCCGTCCAGACCTTCCGGTAACAAGGCGCTCAGGATGTCGATCAGCCGAAGGGTGTAGGCCACCCGTTCTGGATCGAGCCAGTCTGGGGCATGCACCTGCGCCTTCACTGCCTGGTGGTGGAAAGGGCCATACGGAAAGCCGTTCATGGTGAACACGTACAGCCCACGTTGATCCAGAAACTCTCGGAAGGCGCGCAGTCGGTGGGGCTCAGCAAGTTCGCGGCTCTCGTTCCCTGACAGCCGGAGCCCAATTCCGAAAGGCTGCTGAGGCGAAAGTTGGGCCCGCAACGGCACAGCGTACCGATCCAGATTCTCCATCACCTCACGCAGGGTGTTGGAAGGATGAATGTTGGTGCAATACGTCAGCTGCAGGGTTCGTCCCGGAATGACCATCTTTAGTCCGTAGACACAGTCACGCCGGACTGGAGCAGCTTGAATTTGGGCGATTGGCTGAGGAACAGGGTAGGATTGCCGTACACCATCTGCTCGATGAGCCGCTCACCGTGTCCACGGCGGCGGGCCTGCAAGATGAATTCAGGAATGGCAAGGGGGTCGCTTTCACCCCAGTCGCAAGCAGAGGCGACGCACAGGCGCTCAGCACCGTACATTTCGATCATGTCGAGTGCCCGGGCCGGCGAGGCTTTGGTTCGGGGGTAGAGCGTAAATCCCGTCCAGAAGCCGTGCTCCAGGATCATGGGTGCGGTGTGCTCTTCGGCATGATCGACCATCACGCGGGCTGGGTCAATGCGTGGATCTCGTGCCAGCGCCTCGACAATCGCTTTGGTTCCCTTGTACTTGTCTTCCAGGTGCGGCGTGTGGATGTGAATCAACTGGTGATGCTCAAGGGCCAGTTCGACGTGGTCAAGGAACGTGGCCATCTCATTGCGGGTCACGCGGTTGAGTCCAATCTCGCCGATCCCCAGCACATTCGGGCGATCCAGAAAGTCAGGAATCAGGGCCAGAACCTGCCGGGCCAGTTCCCGGTCTTCTCCTTCTTTAGGATTGAGGCACAGCCAAGTGTAGTGCGCGATACCGTACTGCTCGGCCCGGGCTGGCTCAAAGGACGTGAGATGATCGAAATAATCGGCAAAGGCCAGCGGCCCAAGACGGTCACGGCCAGACCAGAAGGCAGGTTCGGTCACCGCCACACAGCCTGTCAGCGCCATCCGGTGATAATCGTCGGTGGTTCGAGAAATCATGTGGGCGTGCAAATCGATGTACTTCACTGGGCCGCCCCCTGGTCGTCGTGAGGACTCATCTGAGCCGGGTGAACCGAGGCGCCGTAAGCGCTTTGGCCATCCCGAACGTCCAGCAGCGCCGAGTTGTGGTCACTCATGACCAGCTGCACGCGGCGGGCCCGCTCAGGCCCAGGCTCCACCAAGAGCTGAAGCGCTTCTTTAAAGGCCTCCATTCGGAAATCAGTCTCAGCGTTTCGCAGGGCAGAGCGCTCGAAACGGTCTAGGAAGGCGGCCAGTGCCAGGAGCTGGGCACGGTGATCCATAAAAGAGTCATCAAGAAGCTGCGTCTGACTTAGGGGGCAGGTATTGCGGTAGTCGTCCATGCGGGTTCCTCCGGAGATTGAGCGGATGGGTTCGGGCCTGAGCTGGAGTAGGGCGAACGGGTGGCCAGGATCTGCACGCTGCGGGCCACCAGATCGAGATCCATCTCATGGACTTCCCGCCCTCTTCCGATGCTGTCAAGCAACATGATGGTCAGCTGCCCTCCCAGGTGTTCACGGAATTCCTGCAGGCCGTGCAGCAGACTGTGGGGATCGCTGGCATCGTCAAGCGACTGCAGCATCAGCGGATGGAATGCAGCCAAGCCCAGCCGCTCAAAGAGAGTGAGAATTCGCTGCCAGTCGTTCTCGGGCAACCATCCCTGCAGGTGGGCGTAGGTGCTGTCGAGCGCGATTCCCATGGCCACTGCCTCACCGTGCCGCAACGTATAGCCTGTCAGGGCCTCCAGCTTGTGGGCGGCCCAGTGACCAAAATCCAACGGCCGGGACGAACCCTGTTCGAAGGCGTCGCCACTGGTGGCAATGTGGTCGAGATGGAGCTGCGCGCAGCGGTAAATGGCATGTTCCATCGACTGGAGGTTGCGGGTACGCAGCGCGTCAGCATGGGCTTCCAGGAAGGCGAAGAACTCTTCGTCTTTGAGCAGGGCGACCTTGACCGCCTCCGAAAGACCGCCCAGCCAGTCGCGGTTCTCCAGGGTTTCGATCAGATGAAGATCGTTCAGGACGGCAAAAGGCGGCGCAAACGTTCCCAGCCAGTTTTTCTTCCCGTAAGCGTTGACGCTGTTCTTCACGCCGACGGCGCTGTCGTTTTGAGACAGCACGGTGGTTGGAACCCGGATCAGACGTACGCCCCGGTGGGCGGTCGCCGCAGCGTAGCCGACCAGATCGATCAGCGCCCCCCCACCGACCACGACCACAAAAGAGTGCCGGTCGATGCCGTACATATTGATCGCGTCCTGCACCAGAGTGACGTTAACCGGATCTTGTTTCACGGCCTCGCCCCCCGGAAGAATCATGACGGGGGCCACCAGGTTGAGGCGGTGAACCTGACAGTACTCGGTAACAGCGAGCGGAAGCTCTGGATGGTGAGCGACCAGTCCATCGTCCATCACCACCAGAACTTTGCAGGCCGAACGTTGTTGGCCGACCGTTGTTGCGAAGACGGCATTGGACGTGTCGAAAAGGTGTGAAGTGAACTCAACAGCATAGTGAAAGCGCACCTGAAACGACTGCTCAAGCGTACGGGCCATAGAACCTCCTAGACAGCACAAAAAACAGAACGGGGGAGCCCAACTCAACCGGGCCCGCCGCAAAGACTTGGCCACCCTAGGGCTTGTCCCGTTACAGCTTCGTAACCCCAGCCCAGAACTGCGAATCATTATTTATTGATTAAAGTAACCCTCAACCCAGTGCATTCTGGGTGGAGTCACGCACTCAGGGTGAATCGTGGGTCGATCGGAGCTGCCTGATACCACACGTCGTTAAAGACGCTTCCGAAGCGGTGGGTGTTGCCGTCCATCGAGGCTGCGTGGAGGGCGTGGGCGAACGGCCAAGACTCCACGGAGATCAAGCCCCGAATCTCCCAGCCGTTGCGGTAGATGGCGGTCGCGTTGGCGATGGAAAGTGCATTGAAGCGAGCAAAATCAACCTCAAGCTGCTGTCCTTCAGGCGTCAGTTCCAAGTTCTTGCCGTTGAAGTGATCCATGTGGTAGCAGGGCACGTTGACTTTCAGACCCTTGGGGAACGTGGTGCGGATGGTGGACAGCATGCGGCCTACGCTCGCGCGTTCCTCTGCGAGACGAACGCACACCGACCTCTTCCGTTGGCAGGGTGCGGCAGCACTCGTCTAGCGGTACAGACCCACGACCACGTCTTCACCTGCGCGGGGGGTGAAGTACAAGTTTATGGGAGCCAACACATACCAGACGTCTTCTAAAACAGCACCAAACTCCTGCCCCTGCGCCAAAGCTTGTCGGCGGGCGTTCGCAAAGGGCACCGCATTCACAGCGATCAAGCCCCGAACCTCTCGCCCCTCACGCTGCACTCCCATAGCAGCGATCAGAGAACGGGAATCGAACGCCGCCAAATCCACCTCGAGGAAAGATTGGTCTGGACTCAACTCCACGGAGTGGTCGTTGAAGACGTCGATCCGGTAGCGGGGCAACTCAACGGTTTGGCCTTTGGGGAAGTCCGTGCGGTGGATGCGGTACATGCGGGCTACGGTAGTGCTCTCCGTTCTGAAAAACACCCAGGGCTCTGTACACCGTTTGCCCATCTGGCGGCGAACTTTCGGGTGAGGTGGTGAGCGGTACAGGCCTACGACCACGAATCGCCCTGGCTGTGGGTGACGTGCCATTCAATCGGCGCCAGCAGATACGACTCGTCCCCCAGCACTGCCCCGAGCTTGCGCGAGGTGTGGGTGGCCATGGCGTGCTGAAGGGCTTGGGCAAACCGCACGGCGTCCACGGCGATGAGGCCCCGAATCTCTCAATTTTCCGGCTGAATATCTGTAGCGTAAGCTAGCGAGCGGTCACCAAAGGCAGCAAAATCCACCCGCACGCGGCGCACTTCCTGAGTCAGTTCGACCCTGTTGCCTGAAGCCGCCTCGATCCGGCAGCGAGGCACTTCGGCGGTCTACCCTCCCTTCCAGCGCAGCGCCGCCGATCAGGCCGCACGGGGCTGGGTGGGCGACCCGCTCAAGCTGCCTTTCGCCCGCATCCTCCAGAACGTCAAGCAGATGCGTGTGTCCGAAGCGTACTGCTGGATGGTGACCGCTGGGGCCTGCGCCCTGACAGGTGGGCAGCAGGTGCCCCTCTCCTCCTCTTTACCGACAACGACTTGCCAGAACCGCGTCGACACGCGCTCGCCCCGGCTTACGCTTGTCGGTAGGCCTGCAGTTGCGCCGCACATCTTTCGGCCAGTGCCCGGAACTCTGCGTGCAGTTCTGGGGGACTCTCGACCCGAAAGGCGCAGCCCACACCCAACAAGAATGCCGCGAAACTGCCCAGATTCTCGCGCTGGGCGCGCAGGCGTGTGCCGGCGCCTTCTGCGGTCAGGTCAGTGCCCCAGACGGCCACTCGGCCCCGCAGGTCTTCCAGAGGGCAGTCTAGCCACACACTGACTTCGAAGGCGGTCGGTGCGGCGTGTAGGGTGGAGCGGAGGTAGGCGGCAGCGTCAAAACCGGGTGGGGGCGTGAACGGATCCCTCAGGACGCTCAGATCACTCATGCGGTCAAGTCGAAAGGAGCGGAGCGCGGCACGCAGATGACAGTGGCCTACCGCGTACCAGCGCCCATCCAGGTGGACGACGCGGTACACGTCGGCCTGGCGGAGAATCGGCGGGGTGGCGGGAGCGGCGTACATAAACGCCACACGGCAGGTCGTATGCACCGCTTGCAGCAATGTCGCCAACAGCCGCGCGTCGGTGGTGACGACCCAGGGCGAGGCGTCCAGTTGGACACTGTCTTCTAGCGCCTGCACGTCATCTTTAAGGGCAGCTGGCAGCGTGCGGGCCAGTTTGGCGCTGGCGGCCTCGGCGGCGGGGGCCAGCGCGTGCAGCCCCAGGTGCCGGAGCGTTCTCAGGCCCAGTGCGGCGGCCAGCGCTTCCTCGGGCGTAAACATCAGGGGTGGCAGGCGGAATCCGGGTTTCAGGCGGTACGCTCCCCCCACGCCCCGGCGACCCTCGACAGGAATTCCCAGGTCCTGCAGCCGGGCCACATAGCGCTGCACAGTGCGGGGACTGACTTCCAGGCGGCGGGCCAACTCCGCGCCGCTGACTTCCTCGCGGGACTGAAGCAGTTCCAGCACAGTCAGCACGCGCATCGACGGATCGTACATGGCCTGAGTCTAATTCGAACAGACCGTGAAAAGCGACACGTTCTGACGGGAATTGGCATTACGCTGAGGACAGATTCAGCCCCAGGCTGTTCATCTCAGGAGGCTCAAACATGACGACCACCACCCGCCCGTCCATCCTGTCTCTGGAAGACTTCGTAAGCCACTGGCAGGGCCACCGCGCCCTCACCCGCCGCGTGATCGAGGCCTTTCCGGAAGACCAGCTGTTCACCTTCACTGCGGCCCCGCCCATGCGTCCCTTCGGCGTGATGGCTACCGAGATTCACATGGTCAGCGAGATGACGCTCGGCGGCCTGACCGGGAGCGACTGGAGCGAACCAGACTGGACTGCTGGCCCCCGCAGCAAATCTGAATTGCTGAGTACCTGGGACGCCCTGAGTGGGCGCATCGCTGCCGAGGCTCCGACTGCTGATTTGGCGTTCTTTATGCGCCTCCATCAGCTTCCCTGGGGAGAAATGACTGGCTGGGTCGCGGCCATCTATGCCATTGACAACGAGATTCATCACCGCGCTCAGGCCTATGTGTATCTGCGGGCCCTGGGCACCGAGCCGCCCGCTTTCTACGAGCGCTGAGTGCCTGCGGGCGATCTTCGCCTGGCCCGCCACCCGCCCAGAACTGCCCCACATCCGGAGAATGAATGTATGCCCGATCTGACCCTGCCACTGGAAACTTTTCGCCGCAACGCCCGCGTGAACGCAGTCCTCCTGACCGCCCTGACCCCCACGGATTTTGGCCTCAGCGATGAGCGCGGCGGCTGGACGGTAGGCAAGCACCTGGCCCATATGGCTGGATTCCGCGCCGATTGGCTCTCAAACATCTCTCCGGCGCACGCCGAGCCGCTGTTCCGAGTGGTAGACGATACGTTCGTGTGGCGCTGGGAAGGTCAAGACCCTGCCGACCTCGGGGAAGCCTTCGCCCTCAGTGACGAGGCGGCGCTCAGGGCCGTGCAGGGCGCTCTGGAAAAGAACCAGCCTTTCGCGGATCCGTGGAATGAGAGCACCTACCAGTCGAATCCGGTGCATTTCCTGATGCATACGGTGGTGCATGACAGCCACCACCGGGGGCAGATCATGGCACTCCTGCGTTTGGGGGGCCATACGCCTGAACAGATGGACGCCCTAGACAATCATTGGGCCATCTGGCGCGAGTAATTCCCACTGGCATTACGTCGTAGCCTGATCAAGGGCGGACTGCAAAAGCTCTGCCGACAATCGAGCGGCAAAGAATCGACGGACACGAATTCCGTTTGATTCCCGGACTGGTGGGAAAGCCCCGCCTGTTCGTCCGTCTCCCTTCAGTCCGTACTTTTTCCTACTCGCTCCGCTCGAGTTGAATCCCGTCATGGGTTCTAGCAAGTTGTGGTCGACAAAGAGGAGTCGAGGGGGTTGTATTGCCTTAATTCGGGGCTGGGTATGGGGGGCGGAGGGGTGGCCTGAGCTTCAGGCCACCCCTCCCGCGGCGGCTGACCACGTCTGGACGCTTGCTTCTGATGTTTTCTTCTGGTCAAGGCGGAAACGCTCGTTCGGGCATGATGGTGAAGGTGGGCTTGAGTCGGTCTTGCGGACGCCTGATCAGGCCAGCCAAACTTGGCGCTCGAACTCGTGTGGTGTCGCACATCGTCTAGCAGCGGTTTCAACGCCTGTTCTTCCACGTGGAACGTCAGCAGCAGAGTCTGCCTAAGGTCTCGACTGCGCCGGCGCACTTCATCAAGGTGTTGACGGCTCAGCAGGTCTGGCTCTTCCACTGCTACCGTGTTCCAGGGTTGCCCCAAACCGACAATGCACTGGAGCAGTATTTTGGCTCGGCCAAGCGGTATAAATGCTGTATCAGCGGCCAGAAATCAGCTTCACCGAGTCTGGTTATTCGTGGACAGGTGCGCCTGGCCGCCGCTGCGACCGGCAAGAGCATGATTTGTCCGTAAGACCTTCAGCCGACGAGGGTGGAGCAGTAGCGTGCAGTCCGTCAAGAACTGCAACGCCGTCAGGAAACCCGTCGGCTGCAGTCACAGTTTCGGCGAACGCTCCAAACCTGCCTCGCCCAACTTGAGGCAGATTGGAACAAGCTGACAGAATGAGGCCGTGGTTCACAGCCTCATGCATGGGGGGGGAACCCCCCCCATGCATGAGGCTGTGCTCAGGCCCTGCCGAGGGATATTCGTCAGTTGAGTCGAGGATGAGCAGCACACTTCACGCTCCTTCACCCTGTCACAGGCTACGATAAAGCGACTCCACGGTGTCTTCTCCGAACAGCAGGGATGCACGCCTCCTTCCTTTGATGGGGATTTTCATCCCCCGTTCAACTTCTCACTGTCCTCAAGGAGTGTCTGATGCGCCTCACCCGCTCTGCTTTTCCCCTATTTACCGCTCTACTTTTGGCCGGTTGCGCTGCCCCAACGGCGCCGCAGGCGCCTGCGGCCTCCGGCGAGTACGTCATGACGGTAGGGACTCCTGACCCCGCTCTCAGTGACGCTCAACTGTCTGCGCGTTACGGCGGAGCACTGGTGATCCGTACTCCCCGCTTTGCCTTGCTGCGGGTCACCGGTAGACCCCTGAGGAGCGCGGCGCTTGAACGCGCCCCGGACGTCACGGTGGAGCGCAATACAGACGTCTTCCGGGTGCCCAACTTCAGCAGCAGCGGTACGGTGGGGTTGTGGGGCAGTGGAACCGTCGGCCTGTGGGGCAGCGGGACAGTCGGACTGTGGGGCAGTGGCAGCGGCGCGTCTGCGGCAAATACGGCCAACTATGCGGAGTACACCTCCATTGGACTGGATGCCGCGCAGGCCCGCATCACGGCGCAGAACCGCACACCCGGCGCGGGCGTGACCCTTGCCGTGATCGACACTGGAGTGGATCTCAACCATCCGGCCTTTGCCGGACGCCTCAGTCCCGCCAACACCTGGAAAGACTTCGTGGACAACGACGCTCTGCCGCAGGATCAGGGCCAGATGGGCACCGGCGCGGTCGGGCACGGCTCTGAAGTGGCGGGCCTGAGCTTGACCGTGGCGCCCGGCGCACGGGTCATGCCGCTGCGGGTGCTCGACGAGCAGGGTGGGGGCGACGTCGATGACCTGACGCAGGCCATCGTCTGGGCCGCCGACCACGGCGCAAACATTATCAACCTCTCGCTGGGCGCAGGAGAGGCAGTCGAAGCAGTCACGCAGGCCATTGCCTACGCCAACTCGCTGGGCGCGGTGGTGGTGGCCAGCGCGGGCAACGGGGGCCATGAGGGGCTGGATTACCCTGCCGCCGAATTTGGGCTGACCTCGAACAATCTCGCGGTGGGCAGCGTCAATCACGCCGGAAGCAAGAGTGCGTTCTCGCAGTACGGCCCCCTGACCCTGCTGGCCCCCGGCGAGGGCTTGGTCGGCCCGGCGCCCCAGAATCAGGCCGCGGCCTGGAGCGGTACCTCGATGAGCACCCCCTTGGTGGCTGGCAGCGTCGCGCTGGCGATGACCCACGGGTTGGCCCGCTCGGCAGCCGACAGCGCGGAGCGCCTCAAAGGCACCGCGCAAAATATGGGCGGTGTGAGCGGCAATGCCAACTACACTGGAAAACTGGGGGTGGGGCGCATCGATCTCGATGCCTTGACCCGCTAGCGTGACCAGGCCTGTTCCAGTTCCCGCCAGCGGAGACGAACGGGGTTGCCTGCATGCCGCTGCCCAGAGCGAGCTGCGGACGTTGAGCACGGCACACCCCGAACAGGCCCTCGAGCGCTTGGCCGCGCTGATCGAAGAGCACTGGCCCGACCCGACGTGCCGGCCGGAACTGCGGCTGATGGCCGCCGACATCCTGCTGCAAGTCGGTGCGCTGGATCGGCTTCAGGTGCAGCTTGACGCCTGCTCACCTCAGACCGCCGAGCAGCGTGTCCGTCACGCGCTGCTGCTCGGCCAAGCCGACACCCGCACTGGGCGGCTGCACGAGGCCGAACGTCATTTCCGGGTGGCCTTGGGCGAAGCGGCGACTGCGCAGCTCACTGCACATCAGGCCGCCGCCACATCATTTCTGGCCCAAGTTCGCCACCGCACTGGGAACAGTGAGGAGGCGCTGGGCCTGATCGCCCAGGCGCTCCTGCTGCGCCAGCAGCTTGGCGACGTGGACGGCGAGATCCGGGCGCTGTGCAACACCGCGCTGATTTTTAACGCGCAGGCGCGGCTCCCCGAAGCGGTCGAGGCACTGACCCAGGCCCAATTGCTGTTGCCGCGCTGCGCAGAGCCGCTCGAATCCGCCCTGCACGTGTCTTCCGGCTTGGGCTTGGTGCATGAAACCACCCACCAGTATGAGGAGGCCTATGAACAATTTATGCGGGCCAAAGACGTGGCGGCCCGCGCCGGCAACCAGGCCGCAGAATGCTTGATGACCCTGAACAGCGGCGAAATGGCCCGGCAATGCGGCAAGTTTATAGAGGCGGGGGTGCTGCTCGGCGATGCGCTTCACGTCGCCCGTGCCCTGAGCAACACCCAAGTTCTCACTGCCGCCCTGCAGAGCTTGGGCCTGCTCTATGCGGAGACAGGCCATCCGGAGGCGGCGGATCGCGCCTTTGCAGACGCCGCCGCGCTCAGTGAGCACAGCAGCGACATCGACACCCAACTGGAGCTGCTGCAGGTGACTGCAGAGCAGTACCTCGGCTCCCCCGCCCCCCAGCGGGCCGCACCCCTCTTGCACCGCGCCCTGACGCTCAGCGAACAGGCGGTGCGGCCCGCCCAGGCCCTCACCATTCACAATCTACTGGCCCGCCTGTATGAGGGGGACGATCCTCGCCGGGCCATCAGGCATCTCAAGCAGGCGGCGGCGCTGAGCAACACGCTGCGGGACGTGGCGCTCAGTCAACAGGCCCGTGACCTGACCCGCGAAGCCGAACTCCACTCCACTCGGCGCGAAATTCAGTATGAACGTGACCTGCGCCGCACGGCTGACGCCGCCCGCACCGAAGCCCTGACTGCGTTGGAGAACGGCAAGTTGTCCGACGACCTGACGGGCCTGCCCAACCGGGTGATGCTGCACGCCCTGTTGACCAACGCCCTAAGCACGGGCGGGCCGTACGACGGCGACCTGAGCCTGTTGGTGGTCGACCTCGACCGCTTCAAGCAGTTCAACGACGCGCTGGGTTCAGCCGGCGGCGACCAGGTGCTGCGCGAGGTGGCCAGCCGCTTCAAAGAGAGCCTCAAGCCACACGACATTCTCGCCCGCGCTGGCAGCAACGAATTTTTGATGGTGCTGTTCGGTCAGACCCCGAAAGACCGGGAAGCGCAGGCCGACGCTTTGCTGCGCGGTTTGCAGCGCAATTTCTCGGTGATGGGACAAGACCTCTACGTTTCGGCCAGCGCGGGCTTGGCTCATCATCCTGAGCACGGTTTAGAGGCTGAAGACCTGCACCGTGCCGCCCATATAGCGCTGGACGACGCCCGCAGAGACGGCCGGCGCCTGCGGGTCTACAGCGGCGGAGACCAACTGCGTGTCCAAGCCGTCGCGCTCGACGCGGCCCTGTCCAGGGCGCTGGAATTGGGCGAGTTTGAACTGCACTTTCAACCGCTGATCGACGCCCACTCGCGCCTCCCGGTGTGCGCGGAAGCCCTCGTGCGCTGGAACAGCGCCACGCTGGGGCGCAAGAGTCCGGCCGAATTTATTCCTGCCCTGGAGCGCAGCGGCGGCATCATCGCGCTCGGCGCCTGGGTGCTCAAAGAAGCCTGCAAGCGGGCCGCCACCTGGAACGGTGTGCGGGTGGCGGTCAACCTCTCGGCACGGCAATTTCAAGAAGGTGACCTGATGGCCGACGTGCTGCAGGCCCTCGCACTGAGCGGTTTGCCTCCAGAGCGCTTGGAACTCGAAATTACGGAGAGCATGCTGATTCAGTCACCGGAGCGGGTCACCCACCTGCTAACGGCCCTGAACACCCTGGGCGTGCGGGTGATGCTCGACGACTTCGGCACCGGCTATTCCAGCCTGAGCATTCTGCGCACGCTAGCGGTGTCCGGCATCAAGCTTGACCGCTCCTTTGTGGCGGCCCTGGAGCGCGGGGGCAACCTCAAGGCGCAGGCCATCATCCGCTCGGTGGTGGGCCTCAGTCAGGCGCTCGACCTGGATGTGGTGGCTGAAGGCGTCGAACACGCCGATGAGGGCGCCGTGCTGCGCCACCTCGGCGTCAACCTCTTGCAGGGTTACCACTACGCCCGCCCCAGCGCCGACTGGACGCCGGTGGGCTGGACGTCTCCCGACTGACCCCCGGCAAAAAGCGCAAAAGCGAGGTCTCCCCTGTTGCGGCAGGAGTGGTCACCGGGCGTCCCTTTAGAGGCAGACAGGATCGTGTGCCAGGAGTAGCCAGCCCCCTCTTCCACGGCGCGGACCTGGCGGGAGGCGTCGGCCTGCCGGCGGTCAGCCCAGCAGCGGTTTGCCGGGCCCGCACGGGTTCGTTTCTTCAGTGGGCGGCGCGAACCCGCTCGGGCCGGGCCTGGGCGGCCCCAAACAAAAACCTTGCTCAGAGCTGAACCGTAATGACGTGGTGCGCGCCGGCCCGCCGGGCGTGCACCACGCCGGCGTCCAGCTGCGTCATCAGGTCGCCCTCTTCGGCCAGCGCCATCCATTTGAGGGGCGACACCTGATCCCATACCGGATGAACCCCGCGCGACGAGGCCTCGGGTCCCACCACCTCCCCGGACTGCAACGCCACGATCGGCTGATCGTGCACCTCAAGTCCGCCGATTTGGACGGCGGCGCGTAGAACCGCACGCCCGCCCGTTCAGCTCTGGCCGCGTATATGGCCAGATCAGCATGCTTGAGCAGCGCGGGCCTCCCTGCCCTGGGCGCGGGCCACCTACACTGGTCGAGACCATCAACGGGTGGCCGTGCAGGGCAGGGGCGCGGCCAACCCCACCACCTGAAAGACTTGCACTCCAGTGCATGGCTGAAGCCCATCGGGTTGGGACAGTGACTCGGTTGTCAAGGAGATCCAGCGCTTTGCCGTCTGACAGAAGTCTCTCGGGCCCCGGCAGTTGTGGCAGATGGAGGGGATGAACGTGTGCAGCGCTTGAATTTTCACGCCCTCACGGATTTGTCCGCCTGTGAGCAAGGGGGTCTTGTCGGAGCGTCGTTAGAGGGGGGAGTCAAGACGGCGCAACCGGTGATAATCACCGAGGTACCGGCCGCGTCTGGTTCCCATTGCGGGTCAGCTGATCAGACCAGGGCACAGGCCCAAAGAACCCACCTAGACGCGCCGCTTGCAGCCGTCGGTGTCCTTGGCTCTTAACTTCCCACTTGAGGGGCACAGCGCACCGTTTGGGCGTCAAGGATAAGGATGCCTGTGCTCGGGTCTGGAGCGCACTCCACGTCTGGTTGGCACCGCCGGAAATCCCATCTACCGTCGCTCAGGATGGAAAATCATGAGGAAGCCTGCGGCTCTCGCAGCTGCTTCCCAGCACAGCTCACCTCAGGTAGCCCCAAGCTGCAAGGTCTGGAGCCTACTTTTTAGCCGGTCACAACGACCCTCAATGCGTACACTGTCTGCGGGTGAGACGCACCTCTATTCCGGAAGGGAGAGACGAGCCGGTTCTCACCCAATCAGTGTGCGGTCAGTGAGCACCCAGAAGGGAAGTGGGCTCTGCTGGCAGCGAAAGCGCGCGAGCGCCGCAATATCCAGGTCTTTTTCAGGGGAAGACCGCCAGAAATGGATCAGACCTCACAGGGCCCTCCCTTCACACTCTGCATCAGGAACACGCCTTTCATGCACGTGCATAGGAGACGAGATGAACACACCATCCCAGGAAGATGCCACGGTCACCCACCACCAGATCGCCGCAGGTGGCGTGCGGCTTCACTACGTGGCCGCGGGACCAGCACAGGGTTCCCTTGTTGTCCTCCTTCACGGCTTTCCTGAATTCTGGCGGGCCTGGGAGCGCCAGATCGGGCCACTGGCAGATGCCGGCTTCCGGGTCATCGCGCCCGATCTGCGCGGCTACAATCTCAGCGAAAAGCCCCTGGGCGTCGAAGCGTACCGCCTTCAAACTTTACAGCAAGACGTCTCCAACCTGATCCGGGCGCTCGGATACGAACGGGCGCATGTGGTCGGTCATGACTGGGGCGGCATTATCGCCTGGGCACTGGCGATCCGACAGCCGGAGATCGTCCAGAAACTCGTTATTCTGAATGCACCTCATCCAGGCGCGAGTCGCCGAGCCTTTCGGAAGCCGGCCCAATGGAAGCGGTCATGGTACATCTTCTTCTTCCAGTTGCCCTGGTTGCCTGAGCGCGTCCTTCTCCGCTTCGCGGAGAAGGTGCTGCGTGGCGTCAATCCTGACGCCTATACCGAGAACAACCGCAACCTCTACCGTCAGGCGTGGAATCAGCCGGGCGCAGCGACGGCGATGATCAACTACTACCGCGCATTAAAGCCGTTCCAAAAGCGGGAGGAAGTGCGTGACGAGTCACTTCAGGTGAGGGTACCCACCCTGGTGCTGTGGGGGAACCTGGACGCAGCACTGCTGCCGGAAATGGCCGACGGACTGGAACGCTGGGTGCCCGATCTGCGGGTGGTGCGCTTTGCACAGGCGAGCCACTGGATCATGCGCGACGATCCACTCCGGGTCAACAAGTTCATCATCGATTTTTTCTCGTCCTGAACGGTCTGCTGGGCCATGCACTGCAGCGCCTGAGGCGAGAAGGAAGAGCCCCAATCGGCCGTGTTGCCTTGAGTCTGTTGGGATCAATTCGTCCCCGATGCCCTGAACGGTGCGGCCCTCTTCATAGACGAGACCGGGGGTGGAAAAGGCGAGGTTGAGCTTTGCGCCAGTCTGGATGCGTCCAGGGTTGACAGTTTGGTACTGGGCTGGCCCCAATGTTTGGACGACTTCGAGTCGAGACTCGGTCTGGGCCGCAGCCTCTAACCTTTCCCCGTTCTTAGACAGTCAGGCAACCACACTTCTAGACCAGCATTCGGTCTACAAGTGAAATTGCAACACTTCGGTGGAAGGTTCCTTCTGGATGGGGGGGCTTGCTCCTCAAAGGCGACCGATAGCCCAGGAATGAGTGACAGCGTTGGCGGTTATCAAACACTTCACTTCAAACACCTCTGGTCTCGTCTGGGCACGAAGAAACCGCGCCTCACTCCATTCCAGTTTCGTCTTCAGTGTCGCGGAAAAGCTTTCCTGTACGCTGTTGTCCCAGCACTCTCCTTTCCTGCTCATGCGCTGCACAGCCTCTAAGCGCTGCAAGACCTGCCGGTACCCCGCACTGGCCTACTGGCTGCTCCTGTCCGAGTGGTGCACCAGCCCTGCTCTTGGTTGACGTTGATTCAGGGCCATCTGCAGAGCCTCCACGACCAGGAGAGTTTCCAGACGATCATGCATCGCCCACCCCACAATGCTCCGCGAATAGAGATCCATGACTGTCGCCAGGCGCAGCCAGCCGTCAGGACACGGCAAAGAGGTGAGGTCCGTGACCCATTTCTGGTTTGGTTCGGACGCACGAACATCACGATCCAAGATGTTCTCGGCTACAGGATGCAAATGCTTGGAGTGCGCCCATCTGCGGCATTTTACAGCGAACCTAAGGTTCGCTGATCACATCAGTCGCCCCATTCCGCAGTGCCGGAGCTTGAACGCGGCGCGTAGGCGGTGCATGGCTTCCTCGCCTAACGCTGAGCGAGCCAACGCATACGAGTGCGTATGCTTTGCGGGCCACTGTAGTCTGGGCACCTCGTCAGCGTAGAAGAAGTAATCCCACATGAGGGCTTCCCAGCTGTTACACCTCAGCGCGAGGCCCTCAAGATGCCCTTCAATCTGCTCCGGGCAAGAGCCCGGAGGTGCATCGTCTATTTCGTATGAAACGCCGTTCCAGTGAGCAGGTTCGCAGTCCAGCAGGACACCCTGCGCCTCAGCGAGAAAGCCGTAGTCCAGTTCTGCCGTGATCCGTCCCTGGAGGTCGACGATGAGCGTTTCAAACTCACCCCGACGTTCAACAGGAAACGTCAGATCAATGTCGTCATGCTCGCGAGTGATTCGTCCTAAGCGAGCGTCGATCGCCCATCCGCCACCAATCCAGACAGGCAGATCCAGGCGGGCTGCAGCAAAAACCACTTGGCTCATCAGGTTCAGGTGGGCTTGGTTCACGGGGGCTCCTTCTCGTCATCACGGCGATGGGCGATCAGAACGCTGGAGTCCGGCTGGCGTCATTCTGTCCCCATTCACCTGTTCGCTTGATCCTCAAAGTATGGGGCTAACCCCGGCATCCGGCCCACCTCTGAAGCCAACTCCTACTTTTGCCGTCCTCAATAATGGTACTCCGTTGACTCTTGTACAAAAAGATGTCCAGCACGCAAGCACAGCCCCCATCTGAATACCCCAGAACCACGTGTAGGGCACTTTCTTCCCAGAAGTCAACGGAGTACCAATAAGGGGTTGGCGGTTGCCTCTTGGTCAGCTCAAAGTCTCCAAACGAAGATTTTTGCCGCACTGACAGCAGAATTTTTCAATGGTCGATGACCACGGATTAGACGGCCATGGCGACCAACTCTCGCCTTTTTTCTGATACACGATTAGACCGCGAGGGGAGGCACGAAACCGCCAGACTCGGCTACAAGGACAGGAGACATCGTTCATTCGAAAAGAATAGCGATGTGCGCGGAGGGTAATACGCAAAAAAGCCCTTGCCCACGCATCAGCGCAGGTAAGGGCTTGTCATTCGCTTAAGTTGACGGGCTCGGGTAAATGACTGTAGGCGGGGGTCGGGGCGGCGGTGGTGGCGGCTTGGGCGGTGGGGTCATGGCCCAGCGTGCGCCTGATCTTGTAATAGGTTCCTGACAACGCCTCACCTGTCTGGGACTCCAGCGGCGTCCAGCTCCGATACACTTTGCTTACGCTTCGGCGGGAGTAGATCTCCCCACCAGCTGCGGCGCCCCGCTCTGAACAGGGCGGGGTTTTATTGCCGTTTAGGGATTCGCTGTCGCGTAATCGGCTGCAAATTGATCTAGCAGTCCAGAAACAATAGTTGTGAAATCAGTTGTCAGCTTCTTCCCTCGTTGACCGCTTGAACCCAAATGACCTGCTGACCACGTGACAACCACTTGAGGCAGAATGTCGTAGGCAGTAATTTCAAGAGCAATCATGTAGACATGGTTTCCGGAGAACGCTTCAAAACTGTCCATTTGAATATAGAGCTCTGTTGACGTTCCCTGACAAGCTAAGAAGGGAATTCGGTGAGCGCGTAATTTCGTATTTATTTTTTCGTAGATAGCGGCATTCAGGCCTGGAGCTGCTGTCTTTAGCACTGGGGCAATCTGCACAGAATCAGGGCCAAAACATAGATTGATGTTCCTCAGATTGTCAGGCCCAGAGTTGCCTGCAAGAGCGGGAGAACTCACCAGCAACAAACAGACCAACAGTTTTTTCATATCCCATAGTTACATTTGTTCTGCTTTTTTACCAGAAGGAGAGTTCGTCACTCCTAGAGATCATCCGGAAATTGGTTACGGTAGCGGGGCCAGGACGACTGGCATCCTGAATGAATGCGGTTGACGGACGAGCAATGGGCCATCCTCGCCCCCCTCCTTCCTCCCCCTCAGAAGCAGACCCGCCGCGGACGTCCGCGGCGGGGTGACAAAGAGCTGCTTGAAGGCATCCTGTGGGTGCTGCGTACTGGTGCGCAGTGGGAGCGACTCCCGCGGCCGGACTATCCGCCCAAGTCCACCTGTTTCGAGCGTTTTCAAGAGTGGAATGAGCACGCTGTGTTTCCGCATGTTTTGGGGCAGCTCTACGCGCTGCTGGAGGAACAGGAATTGCTGGATCTCCGGGAAGCCTTCATTGACGGCACGTTCAGTGCCGCAAAAAAGGGGGCTCGGATGTCGGTCCCACCAAGAAGGGCAAAGGCACCAAAATCATGCTGATGGTGGACGCGAGCGGCAGACCGCTCGCTGTCCACACCGTGTCAGCCAGCCCCGCTGAAGTGACGCTGGTTCACGACACCTTAGAGGCGTCCTTCGGCCTGGACTTCCCAGCGCACTTGATTGGAGACAAGGCGTACGACAGCGACCCTCTGGATGCAGAACTGGCCACGCTGAAAATGGAGATGATTGCGCCGAATCGCAAGAACCGGAAACACAAAACGCAAGATGGACGACCGCTGCGCCGCTATAAGCGGCGCTGGAAAGTTGAGCGAACCATCGCTTGGTTGCCATCGTTCCGCCGTGTCCGAACTCGCGACGAGCGCAAAGCCCAGAACTTCCCCAGCTTCGTCCAGCTGGCCTGCATCCTCATCCTGCTGCGCCGAATTTCCGGATGATCTCTACTGATGACACGGCTCCACGGAGTCCACGTCCAACCAGTAGCTTGCTTCATCTTCCTTGATGTCACCGCCTTCGACTATAAGTTCTTGTCGAGCCGCCCACGCTTGAGCCTGTACCTCGGGATGACAGCCGATGTACTTAGGACTCATCCAACAGTGACGCCTTCTACAACTGCTGGGGCAACTCTGTTCTGGGCCAACTGTTCTTGGGCAAGGTAAACCCGAAGAGGGAAGGAGGCACGCAGGGAGAGCTTTTCCCCACTGGTAGAGAGGCACGCAGCTCAAGGAAGGTGGCTGAACATAGGCTACGGTTCAGGGCTCGCTTGGAGGATCGCAACGCCCGCTGCTTCAGAAGGGAGGGTTGATGCCCAATTTGTCTCAGGGGTGCGCTGGTTGCTGATTCTCGTGGGACTCCTTGCATCAATCCTGAATTGGCCCCATCAGGGTCAAAAAGGCGCGCACCACATCCGGATCAAAGTGCTGCCCAGCCTCTTGCTCAATTTCCAGAAGTGCGGCCTCGTGAGTCCAGGCTTTCTTATACGGCCGCTCACTGATTAACGCGTCGTATACATCACAGACCGCGAAGATGCGCGCGTTGAGGGGAATGTCAGTTCCGGCGAGTCCATCTGGGTAGCCGCGCCCGTTCCAGTGTTCATGGTGTGAGCGGATAACCTCAAGCGTTTCCGCAGAGAGTCCGGGGATCCGAGTAGCAAGGTCATACCCTTGCAGGACGTGGCCCTGCATGACGGCCCATTCCTCTGAAGTGAAACGGCCCGGTTTCCTGAGGATTTCATCCGGAATGCAGAGCTTCCCAAGGTCGTGCAGATAGGCGCCTTGCCGCAAGTGATGCAGGTCGGTGGTCATCAGTCCGAGCTGCTCGCCCAACCGCACGGCCATGGTGGCCGTGCGCGTGGTGTGGCCGTGCGTCTCAAAATCGCGCGCCTCAAGCACGATGCCGAGCGTGAGCATGCCTGCCTCAAAGGTTGACCGGACTTCATCCACCGTGCGGCGCAGCTCGAGGGCATGCTCTAAGCGCAGCGCGGTCAGTTCTACCACCTTACGCATCTGAGGGGTAATGGTCTGCCAGCGGTTCACCACTCGCAGCACAATGGCAGCGGCCACCTGACCCTGACTGAAGACTGGGGTAACAATGGCGCTCTTGACGCCCTGTTGAACCATCAGAGGCATCAGGTCCGGGGTACTCGGATAATCGGTACTCCACGCTGTCGTCCGCGTGCGGTGAACCGTATTGACCAGGCCAGTCTCCGGGAGGGCTACCCGAACGTTCAGGGCGGGTTGTGGAGGCGGGACGCCCTCGCGGAGTGCTTGATAGGAGAAGAAGGCTTCATCGCCATCAATGGTGGCGTAGGCCGCATGATCGAAGTCGAGTACCCTCAGGAGTCGGTTCAGGGCATGCTGAACCAAGTCGGGAGGGTTCCGGAGGGCTTGGAGTTCCTGAGAAAACGTTACGAAGGAGTCGGCTTCGTGTTGGCCCGGGATGGTCTCCCTGAGCTCTTCCTTGCGAAGTTGCAACTGCTCGTCAGCGATGGCAAACGCGCGTTCAAATGGGGTCTCGGCGCCCCGAACAGCCATGCCGATAGTGAACGTATCAATGCCTGCCAGTGGACCCGGCAGGGCCCGGTTGACCTCACTGAGGAGCGCGTGGAGCGGACTCGGGTCGTAGCCAGACACGAGAATCACAAATTCATCTCCACCCCACCGGCAGATCAGTCCCTCGGGCGGAAGAGCTTCTCGTAGGGCGTATGCGGTGGTGCGAATGTGGCCGTCGCCTCCGCTGTGCCCACGGAGAGCATTGACGCTTTTCAGGAGGTTCAGGTCAACGATGGCCAGCACCTGAGGGAAGCTAAGAGCGGGTTGCGTTTCCAGAAAGGATGCGCGCGTCAGGCAGCCGGTGAGTGCGTCGTGTTCTGTGGATGCACTCCTTCCAGCACTCATGGAGAGTCGCCGGACGTGGACGATCAGGCCGCCGTGATCCGGGTAGACGATGACACCAATCCATCCTTGGTGGCGATCACCGAACATTTCGAGTTCTATCCGCTCTTGGGTGTCCAAGACTTGCTTGAAGGCAGTCATGAGCTCGGGCTTGGCCTTGAACGGGAACGTTTCCTGAAAATTTTTGCCGACCAGTTCGTGAAGGTGTTTGTTCCAGGCAGTCAGGGCGAAAGCATTTGCAAACGTGAAACATTCGTTAGCGTCAAGGGCATAGATGAGGTCTTGCACCCGGTCAAAGGGGTGCATGCTGCCCTGCAGGAAGCTCAGACTCATACGACATCTTAAGCCCTTGGTACTCACAGAAGTCTCACGGTGCACGTGGCTTTGCATCAGTGCAGGGGAATAGAATTCACACGACCTACAGTGGACACCGACCCACCACAAGGTTGACAGCGCCGAGTTCAACCCCAGTACTGCTAGACAGAGTTTGGACCAGTCACTCACCAAATTCTGAAAGAAACTGGTATCGATCCAGCGCAGTTGCGTGTTGCAAGTCCTGAACAGCTTTTCTTAAGCCAGTCGCCAACCCGTGGGCAGCCACAGGCGTGTCTGATGAAAAATCATCTCCGCCGGCTGCGGATCTCTCGCTCCTGAAATGACACTGATTACTCTCATCATTCATAAATAGTAGGCCCAGACATGCCTGTGGTCGTGCATTAGACGCCGCCTGCATCCCGTGCAATCATGTTCAACATCAAAGGCGACCCAGGAGGGTCGCCTTTCCTCTTTGGGTCTCTGGCCAGCGCCCCAGAGTTAATCTTTGATGCTCAGGGTGGTCGTGACCTCCACTGGCGCAGGCCAAGTAGGCAACCGGGTCGTTGTCCAGTAATTTACCAAGCTCTCTATTTGCTGGACGAAGCTGGAAAAATGGGTGGACTTCACCAGATACGAATTAGCCAATAGCGAGTAGGCCTGCACAATGTCCTCCGCGGCCACAGAGGTCGTCAGCATCACCACTGGAATAAGCTTCAGGTGCTCATCGGCTTTTATGGTTTTCAGAACCTCGAAGCCGCTTATACCCGGCATATTGATATCGAGCAGTAAGATATCTGGGCAGACCGCTCGTGGCATTTGCATCGCCTTCAGAGCCGCTTCACCGCTCTGATAGGTGACCAGCGTCACTTGAGTGCTGAAGGTGGCAAACACCTCTGTGATTAAGAAGAGTTCGGCGAGATTGTCATCAATCACAACGAATTGGAGGAGAGGGGTCATTGAGGTCTCATGGCGTCCACCCTGCGCTCTTGCCCGCTCCGCTCACTCGGTGGCCAGTTGGGCGACGAACAGAGCAGCATGTGCAGTGGCCTCGTCCATCAGGCCGTCTGGTTTATGCTCCCGTTCATAAAACTCGGCACATTGCCGTCCGAGTTCAACAGACTCTGCCAAGAGGCGGTGCGCCCTGAGCAGGACATCTTCATGGGAATTCATACGCCAACCTAGGGGAGGGGGAAGGCGGCAACTGTTGCAGGATGAGAATTGATCTGAAGCTTACCTTTATTTTCAACAAGATTGAGACAGCAGTGACTGTCAATTCTTGATCCAGAGAAAGCGACAACATTAAGGGCAGCTCAAACGGTTGCCACTTTTCTTGGGTTGACCAGAGGGGACTCAGGGACTCCCGCCTCACTTCACTCTGGGATGACTGCAACGAAAGCGGCAGTTGTAAAGCGTGGGTACCTTCGCGAAGCACAGGAAGGCAGCACAAACAAGGTCCCCACTCTCCAGTCGAAGCTGGAGCGGGGGCCTTGTTTGTGCTCGAACAAGACGACTCAACACACCAGTTTGAACTTAATCGCTGAGCCTCACAGCGGAGGTGACCTCAATCGGCGTGGGCCAATTCAATAACCGGTTTTTCGTCCAGAACGCCACCAAACTCTCAATCTGTTCAATGAAGTTTTCAAAATCCACCGACTTGACCACATACGAACTGGCAAACAGCGAATACGCCTGCGTCACGTCTTGAGCCACGGCTGAACTGGTCAGCATCACTACTGGAATGAGTTTGAGTCGCTCATCCGCTTTCATTGCTTTGAGCACGTCAAAGCCGTTCATCTGAGGCATGTTGATATCCAGCAAGAGCACATCCGGAAGGATGGCATCCGCAGGCCGCATGGCTTGTAGGACCGCTTTGCCGCTCTGATAGGTCGTGATCGTCACTTGGTCGCTGAAGCTCGTAAAGACCTCTTCAGCCAGCATCAAATCAGAGATATTGTCATCCACCACAGAGATCTGCAAAAGCCGGGTCATCGCTGTCTCATCGCCTCTATTCTGCTCTTTTCCCTGATCCGACACAGGCACAGATCATCCCACCTTCGCCAACTGTAAGAATCCAGAACATCCGTGGCTCGCTCTGTGCAGTACGGTTGAGCTTGGTATGGCTGCGGAACCTGCCGGCCGATGGTGTCGCTTGATGGCCCTAACCACCTACGACCTCAGGCAGCACCCCACGCCGGAAGGGGAAGCGGAGATGGCTTGTCTTCGACGCACGTTTATTAACTTATAGGTAGCCGTGAATGTCGGGCGGGTTTCGGCGGTGCAGGCAGCCCCTCTCTGGGTGGCTTTAGAGCGGGACATTTTACGCTGTCGAGCGCAGATCCGTTCCAGTCGTGGTGTCTCTTTAAGTTGAGATTCCACTTGCCTTGGAGCACATCACTGAAGACGACCTCTTGGATCGCCCGCGTTTGTTGACTCCGCGCCGCATTCAATACCTTTATGATCCGTCGTCTCCGGTGACCGCGTTTTCGGGGGCGTGATCGACGCTTGAGAGAGGCTCGAGGCCTTGCTCGGCTTGCTGCAGGTAAAACAGTTCCAACTCTCGTTGAAGAACCTCAGAACGTTCGAGCAATTCTTGAGCGGTGCGCAACACTTCGTCTCCAGTCATAGATTTACCCACGCTGTTGCTTCTTGTTGGCGCCGATATTCTCGCCAACGGTGTTCAGCTCGCACTGCCTCCCGCTCGAGTTCCTGTGAAGCGAAGTCGATGAGGCGTTGACGCAGAGAGGCGTGCTGGATCTGAGCTCGCTGGGCATAGCGGTACAAACCTTCATTGGAGTAAGTGAGATAGGGCCGTTCCACAGTTTAGTTCAACACTGCCAGACACCTGCTCCGTGCAGATTCGTCAAAGGTCGAGTTTATGTGTGATCAATTACCAAATTGAATTGAGGTAGGGGTCAACGGGAGACGGCCCCGCCCACAGCCGAAGCTGGGGCAGGGGTACATTCGCAGGAGGGAAGCGCTCCTCAGCTGTGGCCGGGATCTGCATCGTCCGAAGGCCGACCATGCATGCCTGTCCCTGTGCTGGGATTCGGGCGTTCCTGACCCTGGTGATCTGTGGGCTCAGGTTGACCGTGCTCTTCGGGCACGGCTTGAGGCTGACTGGTCTTTGTGCGCTGCTCTTCTTCGTCATGACGCGTCATCTGTGACCTCCTCTGAGACTTCGAATGTCCTCTGTTCACCTCGTCAAACGGTGCAAACCCCGTAAAGCGGTCTTGAGAGTTGAGGCACGGGGCAAGGGTTTTACATTGCTTGAGTTGTCCGGGAATCAGTCGGTAGCGAGGGTGTACGTCTTCCCGTCCTGCCTGCGGTACTCCGCCTCTACCATCAGCACGCCCCGCGCAGGCAGGACATACGTGCGGCCCTCAGGCAACCCCCCGACGGCGCACACCAGTTGCGCCGAGGCATTGGAAAAGCACGTTGGATCATTCACCGCAAGATTGAGGCCGGTGAGGGTCAGCACGACCTGGTCGGCAGCTTGCTTGCCCGCTGCAAAGGCAACCGTCTTGAAGCCTTCCACGTCGGTCAGGGTCAATGTCGCTTGTCCTGAGTCGGAAGGATTGATCGACCGACCGACACTGCTGAACCCTTGGACGGTCGGTGTACAGGCGGTCAGGGCCAAGGCCGTGAGAAAGAGAATCTTGTTCACTGCACACCTCCAGCGGGTAGGGTGGCGTCGTCGATGATGGGCGGTTGGGTGGCGTCATTAATACTGTTACCAATCTCGCCCCACGTCCAGTCCAGCGCCTCGCGGGCGGCCTTGCGTATCAGCTGTCGTCAATGGTTGTCGCGTTCAAACCGGGATGCTGCTGGTGGCCAGTTTGTAGGCCGCCATGGTCGCATCAAGAGCCTGGCCGTCTTTGGCCTTGCCAACAATTTTCCCACCGGTCTTGAGGTACCACTCGATGGCTTTGCGCTCCATCTCGGGAATGACACGTAGGGCGAGCAGCTTCAGGTGGCGCTTCAGTGCATTACTCATGGTGGGTCTCCAAGGGCGCAGCCCCACTGTGAAGGCAGGGCCGGAAAAAAGCGGATTGTCAGTACGTGGTTCTCTTGCGACGATAGTCACTCATAGGTCAAACCCAAGTGCCACAACAGCTCAAAGATCAACAAGCCTGCGACGATGCCGCCGCCAAAGGCCCAATCCACAGACGCGCCTTGGACAAACAGGCCACAGCCAACGAAAATAGAGGCCACCGCAGTGCCAACACCGACGACAAACCCTTGCCAAGTTTTATACGATTGCATCTGGCCGTTTTTATCATTCGTGAGTCCATGGGTCGAGATGCCCAGAGCGCGTTTCGCCCGGTGCAGGTACTCGATACGCTCTTGCAGGCCATTCAACTCACCGTTGATGATCCGGGTCACGCTGGTCACGTCATTGATGTCCGCCCAACGGTTCAGGCCGCGTGCCTTCCAGAACGCCCCCGCCGCCAGCGAAGACACGCCGTATTGCAAGAGCAAGTCTGGATCGCGCTCCAGGTCATGGCCGATGACCTTGCCGTAAGTGCGGTAGTGCTCGCGGCCTGTGAGTTGGATCATGCCCCGGCCCCGGTAGCAGTAGCCGTCGCCAGACTCCGGGCTACCGTTGCCCAAGCGGCCCGCGTAGACCGTATTGCTCAGTGCTTCCGGGTTGTTGGCGCAGCGCTGGGCACTGGCCAGCGTCGGGAAGCGGGTCGGCCACACCTGAGGCAGCCGCTTGGCGCTGTAGTTCAGATTCTCCGCAATCGGTATGAAGCCCGATTCGTGAGCCAGTTGCGCGAGCATGTGCGCCACCCGCAGCGATGTATCAATTTGATACTTCGGCAAGGCCCACGCCAGTTTCTCAGCGGCCACCGCTGCTTTCTGTGGGGATTGGTCAGGGCGGAGTTGTTTGTAAGTGGCAAAAAGGTTGAGCCGACGTCAGTCCCAAATATCCCGCTTGGCCCGGATCTGGATGACGACATGCCTTTCCCAACGGACGCCGGCGACGACTTCGGCCCCCGACCTAGCGCTTGAACAAACCGGGGCGGGCCTTCGGGCTTGCCCTGTTGGAGATCCCTATGACGATGACTGAGCAAGGCGTGACGCCACTGGCCCCGGAAGAACAAGAGACCCTCATGCGGCTTGAAGCTGTCATGCGGCACGGCTGGGCAGGGTTTGTCAGTGTCGGAGAAGCCCTGCTGAGCATCCGGGATGCTCGCCTCTACCGCGAAGCCCACAAAACCTTTGGTGACTACTGCGAGCGCGTGTGGGGTTGGTCTCGCCAGCGGGCGCAGCAGTTGATAGACGCGGTGGAAACCAGCCACACGCTGACAACCATTGGTTTACATCCAGAGAACGAACGGCAAGCCCGCAAGTACAAAGAGGCCGCCAAAGTGATGGCGACTCTGGAACCGGAAATGCAAGTTGCTGTCGCCACATACTTGAAGACGGCCACCGGCAGTGAGCGGCCCAGCACAAGTCAAGTGAAAGCGGCGGCAGAGGTAGCAGCGGCCATCGATGCGCACGGCACGGTGGCACACCCAGATACGGGAACCGAAGTGCCCTTCCATGCCTTGACCGGTGAGCAGCGGGCGACAGCGTTGGCTGAGAACGTCACCACCGGAACCTATGAGCGGCTGAAGCGGCAAGAGCACCACATCCAGACCAGAATTCAGCAGAACAGCACCGGGAAAGGAGGCTGGGCGGATTGGTGCCTGAACTATGCCCAGCAGCAGCTGACAGACACCCAAGAGCTTCGGATCGTGGTGAAGCGGGATGCCAGCGGCAACGCCCAGGTGCAGGGCTTGATCGTTGATTCGGAATCACATGCCACGGTGGCTTACGGTGACACCGCCCCTTACCTCAATAAAGCCGTGATGAAATTGGTCGAAGAGGTCAAGGGGTGAGGCTAGTACAGCGTTCAATTAATACGAATGGTTTCATAGTGGCGTCCGAGGGTTCGTCGGGCGGCCTGAGTCGAGAACTGCCAGTTGAGTGTGATGGCCGCGCGTGAACGCGCGGCCACCCAGGCCTCGACTTCGGAACGAAGTCGTTCCAGCGAAGGAATCCGCCGATGTCAACACTGCCGCTGAAGAGCGCTGAATTCCAACTCCGCCATGTTTAACCAAGAGGCGTGTTTCGGCGTGTAGATCCACTCGAATCGGCCCACCAACCGGTGGGCCTGTTCTGGGGACATCCACTTGTAGAAGCTGCCCCCATGATGGGTATTGAGGTTGTCCTGCACCAGGGTGATCTGTACCGCTGCTGGGTAGGCCCGTTCCAGCTCCTCCATGAATGCCGTGTATTCCTCGGCCGTTCGTCGGGCACACACGTTCACAAACCGACGACCAGTCTGGGGTTCAACCGCGAGCAGCACCGCGCCACTTCCAAATCGCTCGTATTCATAGTCTTGCTTGGCGACTCGTCCCGGTTCCATCGGAACCGGGGCCATCACGTCGCCGATCAGGAAACAAGGCTGCTCATCGAAGCACAACACGGGGAAGCGTTCATCATAGGGCCGGGCATACACGTCCAGGACACGCTCCATCTCACACAGGAACTTTGCCGTCAGTTGCGCGATGCACCACTGCCTTTTGCGGTGCGGCTGGAGCGCGTTTTTTTCAGGATGTAGAACACCGTGGACGGCGCAATGCCGTCTACCACGTTCAATTCCACGGCTTTTTCGGCGAGCAGGCGAACGCTCCACTGGGCATGGCCTGTGGGAGCCTCACGGCACGCCAGTGCCGTGATCGCCGCCCGATCCTGGCCAGTGAATTTCGCGGGTCGACCCGTATGTGGGGCATCATAGAGCGCCGCGTCCAGCCCTCCGAGCACGAAGTGTTTTCGGATCGACTGCGCCATCTGCACACTGATCCCCAGGGCTTCCTTGATCGCGAGATCACCCATCTGCCGATGGGCCATCAGCAAGATCTGAGCGCGGGTCATGACCCGCGCCTTGTGGGTCCCTTTCGTTGTGATGGCTTTGAGAGTCTGTTCCTGCTCAGGGCTCAATTCCACTTTGTACAGCAGAGGGCGAGGCATAACTAACTCTACTAAATTGCAAAACGCTGTACTAGAGCAGGCGGTAGAGAGCCAGGCCTATCCGTTCAAAATCGTCGTAGGTTGTCTGGTGAATTTTGGGAGTGTTCTGACACATCCGCGAAGCCACATGTGTCCGAATGGTCGAATCCAAATATCTCGTATTCTTGGCGTGCACCGCATCCAGCAATTCACTGAGATGAAACGTTTTGGGCGTACGGTCTTTTACCAACGCGTTGACGGTCGCCAGGATTTCATCGCGGCAGGTCATCTGCACAGTTTGATTCAGCGGGTGGGCTAGTAACTGTACTCCCTCTCATGCCTGGCTGGCACCCTTTCCGAGCCTCGCGCATGTTGAGCGGTATTTGGACCACGATTGCTGACCCTGACGTGCGGGCCGACACCCGGCAGAGATTGGGCCTGGTAGAAGCGCCACAGGCAATAGTCGAAACGAGTCCACCTGTGCAGCCGCGCCTAGTACAGGAAAACCAGCCCGAGTGGTCTACTGAGCCGCTGGAAGCCAAAACGAGTCCACCCGGAACCCTGACCTTTACCGCCGTCGCTGAACAGCATCTGGCGCTCAATCCTGGTGTGCTTTACGCCGAAGAAACCGAAGACCATCCCGTACCAGGTCAAAGTCCTGTTGAGTGAAGAGTGGCGCAACTACCGCAGGGCCGTCATCTCGTGCATCCAGACCTACGGCCAACCGAAAACCCCACGCGGTGCACGGCTGGCCCTGCTGATCGTCTCGCCGCCGAACCTACGGAAACGCGACCTCAGCAATATTCCTAAGGCGCTGGAAGATGCCCTGACCCATGCGGGGGGCTGGGCGGATGACTCGCTGATCGATGTGCTGACCGTGCGCCGTGCCCCGGTGCATCCCGGCGGGCAGGTTGTCGTGCAGATCATGCCATTGACTGAGACGCTGTTTGGAGGTGTGCCTTGAAATCTACTCTAAGGGTTGTTGGTCTGCCTGGGCTGTTGCACATGCATGCCACGCGCCTTAGCCCGGTACATCCCCTGATCCGCTCGGTTCATGGCTTTCGCCAAGTCTTCTCCGGCAACGACCTCGGTGCTTCCGAAACTCACCGTGAAGCCCAACGTGCCTTGCTGGTCTTTGGCCAGGTGCACTTCCAGCGCTTTGATTTGCTGTATGCGCTGTTCTTCAGGCCCAGTGAGCAGCAATGCAAATTCATCCCCGCCCACCCGACTGGCCAGATCCCCCGGCTGAGCAATGGTTCGCAGTGTCCCAGCCAACTGCACCAGACAGCGGTCGCCCTCCACGTGTCCATGTCGATCATTGATGGCTTTGAACTCATCGATGTCCAGCAGCAACAGGACTGCAACTGCGTCGGCGGCCTGATCCTGCCAGAGCTCATAGGCCTGCGACAGTCCCCGCCGGTTGAGCAAGATCGTCAAGGGATCCAGCGTGGCTTGGAGGAACAACTCATGGTGCAGGCGTCGCATCTCCTGGCGGCGGCGGTCATCATGCAGCAACCAAAAAGCGAAACTTCCACCCACCGACAACAGCAATGCTCCAGCATGCAACAGGATGTTTGGAACATTCAGGGTAAAGGCCATGTGTGCGTCGGCGCTGATCATCATCTGCGAGCGAGGCACGGTCAGCAAGGCCCCGGCCAGCAATACCCCCAAATTCAAGCCGTAAGCGGTTCGCAGCGCTGGGTGTCGCCGGATTTGCCCAACGAGGAGGATGACGAGCATCAGCAACACAGTGGAGGTATAGCCCGAGACCAGAAGAAACCGCAGCGAAATGTCGTCCCAGACTGTGGTCAGCAAAATCAGTGCAAGCACGATAGCGGCGCACACCGCCCAACTCCATCGGTTAGTTTGTCGGTTGACGAACCGCCCACTGAAACGCTGAAAGGCTCTCAAGCACAGTGTCGATCCGACCATGACCAAGGTGTTGCCGATCACGACTGAAGCCAGCAGGGTATCCGGAGTTCGCAGGGTGCCCACAAGCACCCCCAGTACCAGAGCAGTCTGTCCCAGCGCCCAACCGCGCCACCCGAGGTACGAGGGCCGCAACCACGAGACGGTGATGATGAAGACCGACACCAGGACGGTGACGCCCCAAGTAAGGGCAGCCAAAACTGCCATCGTGGTCCATTCACTTGGGTGACTGCTCATGTCCAGCCTCCACTGCTCAGGGTGACGCTCACTCTCAATGTAGTGAATCAGAGGGGGTGTTGCTAAATCCTTATTTGTGTTATTGACAAGGTGACCCTACAACCTGCACGAGAGGAAGCGCTGATGGCGCATGGCGGTGGCCTGCCCAGCCGGACTTTAATCAGGGCTGCGCTTCTTAGGCAGTTGAACCTGTAGTGACCCTTTCCCGCCTACAGGAGGCGCACTTGACGAACTCAACCAAACGCGCCCGCGCCTTCCGGGTACAGGGTGAACGCCCTGAGATTGACCGCTTCTTGGCCGAGCGCACCCAGCAGCAGGCCGCCCGCCAGTATGCCGAGGCGTGGCATCAGGCCTTGAGACTGTGGCGCGTGCGCGTGCCGGTGATCTTGCGCCCCACTTTGCCTTATAGCAGGGGTGGGCTGGATCCCATCAGCACGCTGGGAGAATTCCTGCCGGATCAGAAGACCGCGCTCATCACGCCGATGGGAGAGGTGCGCGAGGGGGAAGCAGTGGCGCACATCACTCCAATGCAAGTGAGTGGCATACCCGATCTGGTGGTGTTGGGTGGATTCCTCGAACGCTACAGCCGCAACAAACCGACGCCCGTGAGTCTGATGGATCCGCGTGGTGGGTGGGCCAGTCCGCGTCCCCGCAGCGCCGCGTATGGCCGTGGCCGTCCTGTCGCTCGCCGCCCGCCTCAGTGATCCGCACAGCCATTTACAGGAGTACACGCGGGCGTGCCGCTTGACGGTGGGGGTAGATGGTGCAGAATTCCGGGGTTGACGCTACTGTATGTGTAGCTGACGGCCTGACACAATTTATGAGGGAGAGCGAAATCTGAGCACCCAGCCGCCTTCTAAAGCGTCCACAGAACTGACATGCGATTTCTTGCGACGTCCGGGAGGCGCCGGATCGGCGCCTCCTTGGAGCGTCAGGCGGTTGAGTACTGCCTGCCCCCGGCTCAGCGCGAAGTGGACGCCGCGTAAACCAAGTTTCAAATAGCTCAGGGCGCGGTTCCAATGGGGATCAATGGTTCTGCGCACACCCTGCTGCACGAGCTGGAGTCCTTCGGAGACGAGCAGGAGCGTGGCCACAGAGATCACCAGGATCAGGCGTTCGAGGCTGGCGGCATCACGCAGTTTGGAGTCCTCCAGACCGAAGAGGCCACTCTTATCATCCAAGAATCCTTCCTCTATTTGGAAGCGCTCGCCGTACTCAGCAAACGTTGCACGACTGGTGGGTTCATCGCTCACCACCTGCCACTGCTCTGGGCCGTCCGTGGGACGGCCCAGAGCCACATGCACCGGCCCAAATCGGTGTCCGGTGATCGTGACGTTGTGGAAGCAGCGCGTTTCGCGCGCTGCGAGTTTGATTTCCCCGATGGTGCAGACCCGTTGCCCGTCTGGAGCGGCCAGAATCAGGCTCGATTTGATGCGGATGCGGAAGTGCCATCCGCAGACGCGGAGCCAGCCCATCAAGGCCGTGTCGCAAAACCCCGATCCGCCAGGAGTCGAACATCGTGCAGCCCAAGAAAATCCAGCAGGCCTTTGACCTCGGCGAGGACAGGCAGGAGTTGTTCGGTGCCGACCTGAGCACTGGCATGCTCTAGGACGGGAGACGAGCGGTACCGCGCGTCCCCGGTAGAGGACGGCCACCCGGATCAGACAGAAGCGTCCGAACAGGATGCTGGTGTCCAGCGCCAGCGTCAGGAATGCGGGCCCCAATCCCGCAAGGCTCGGGTAATCAGGGGGCCATACACACTGCCAGGGGCGATGGCTGGATTCTCCAGCCACCGTCGGCAGCGACGTTCGGTGCTCTGGGCGACCGTGGCCTGGGAGTGGATGTGCGGCAGCCAGGAGGGAATGGAAACGCTCTGGGACAGCACCAAGCCGCTGACCATCCAGGCCAGCGTACGGGCGTTGCGGACGTCGTTCCACAGGGCGGGGTGGAGGTGGGGCAGGATCGCTTGGTACAGTCGGGGGGCGTCCCCGGTGGCATTTTCGGTCTTCACAAACAGAAAGTGTCCCCTACCGGGGACGCTTTCTCATAAATTGTGTCAGGCCATCAGGTATGTGTAGTCTCAAAGTCCTGACTCAATTCAAACGTCCAGACCGCCCTCCGGGGCGTTTTTGCGTTCCTTACTTTTTTCTCTTCTCCTACAAGAGCGGGATGCATTCTTTCAAATCTTTCGAGGGAGATAAGCTTTAGCCACCCTTCGCTGAAGTCGATTTGGCAGAGCTGCAACAATATTTTCTGACAGTCATCAGCTCAGACGCTTCACTCGCTCAACGCACAGAACGGCTAATCTTTATCTGAACCATGCTGGGGTTCCAGCCTTCACAGCCGATCTCAGCTATCACCTGTTTCAGGTTCTCTACTCGTCCGCCAAAACTCGGTCAGGAGATCCGTTATGTGGAGGCAAAGCCTTCCATTGCCTCCAACGGCGGGCAAGTTTAGGTCTGGAAGGTAAGGGATTTGTCGGAATAAGAAGGCTAGTGTTAAGCCAATGACAATTCTTTGCTGGTTGGTCTGTCGAGGGCGGCCTGTTGCTTCGATTCTGGCAGCGGTGTCGGCCCTCACCGTATTTGGCTCGGTGTCGTGGGCAACAACCTACAAACTTGACGGCCTGCTGGCGATCAATGACGCACCTTCGCCTTGTCTCGGTGTGCGCGTGAAGGTATTCGAGGGCTCAAAATTAAAAACAGAAGTGATATTGACGCCAGACGGGAAAGTCAAGCCCGTCGGACGCACGCCCGCACCTGCACCTCAATTTATGAAGGGAAAAACGTACAGCTTAGAAGGCACTTGCGTCAGCACCTCCAACACCTATCAACACTCGCAGCTCAAGTTCACGGCGGAAGGCCGAACCGTCATGGTCGTCTTCACCAAAATGGGGTTCTTGTTTAAGCGGGGCGGCCTGGCTTATTAGCCCACAAGTCAACCTCAACGGGAGAGCTGTCAGCTTCGGCTGAATGGTTGCAAATTCAATTCCTGCCGTATCCACTACTGAGTAATAGTTCCGTAACAAATCAATCTGTACAGTAACTTCATACATCTATACGGCCGACCGGGTGAAGTCGGCGAACCCAGCCTTGCTACAAGCGGGGCTTTTTCATACCCTGGTCCTCGTCCAACTGGTCATCAAGAGTTGAGGCTTGGAATCACTTGGAGGCCATACATTTCCAGTTGGGTGGCGGCATCACTGAGGGCCGTGACCACCACCGCCGCTTCATCTGTGCTGTACCGCCTGTACTCCACCAAGATTTCATCGTTGTGGTACACGGCAAAGGTGTAGAACTCGCTGGCCTGGACATTCCACCCCATTAAGCTCATTTGCTGTTGAAGGAGGCGGGGGTCTCTATTCAAGGGATCAATCCAGTGGGCTGTGACGCCGAGAGCTTTCATCTTCTGCCAGACCTCAGCGGTAAGGCCAGTGAGGGACATTTCCCACCTGGCATTGAATTCCTCCAAAAGCGTCATAGTTCAACCTCCCGAGATCTGACCAGAATAGGCGACATTCCTGTGACGACTTCTCAGTGGGCTTTCTTCATCCCAAACAACTGAGAGTGACCCGCCGCTCAGTCCCCGACAGTTTTAGGGGGGCTTGAAAATGCTTGTCCTACGCGTCAGAACAGAGTGCGTCTCCCATCGCTCTCCAATCCCTCGCACGCTGCTTCACCGCACACTTCCCTGAGTATCGGAAAAACCAAGTCGACGTTCTCGCCTTGATCGTCCTCGCACTCATCCAGGCCAAAGACGTTCGTCCCGCCGAACTCGCTGAGCGCTGCCCGGGCAGCGCTCAGCGATCGGCAGTGATCCGCCGGATCGAACGATTCTTCGATCGCCCTCCTGCCGGACAACCAGAAACGAGAATTCATCATCGACCGCACCCACTGGAAGCTCGGCACAGCTGATCTGAACGCTCTCGTGCTGGCCCCGTCCTGTGGCGCGGTGTCGCCATTCCCCTGCTGCCCCCGTGGGGCAGCAGCACCGAGATTCGCCTCGTTCTGTTGGATGATGCGCTCTCTTTGCTGTCCTGTCGGGAGATCGCCGTTCTCTAGGCCGACTGGGAATGTATCGGCCAAGAGTGGATTCAGGGTCTGGCTCGTGCCGGTCTTCCTATCTGCGGCAGGACACCTTTATCGACGACCTTCCAGCCAGGGAGGACGGGCATCCTCGTCGACCAGGCCAAGGTCTACGGTCTGCCAATGAGTGTCGTACTGACCTGGACGCAGGATGGTGAGATACTGGTCATCGCCAGTCACGCCGGTTCAGCCAACCGCATCCTGAGCGGGTAACAGAAACGCTTCCGGATCGAGTGTCTGTTCCGCGCCCTAAAGAGCAAGGGGTTCAAACTGGAGAACACCCATATGACGCTCCACGATCACGTGGAGCGCCTGCTGTGTCTGCTCACCCTCGCCTAGGTCTGGTGCGTGCTGGTGGGTGTCCTGCAGACGTGTGCCGTGAAGGCGCACGGTCGGCGGGCTTGGAGCGTTGTGACGCTCGGCCTCCGTACGCTCGTTTCGACGTTCGCCCGCATCGTTGAGCGCGACGGGACGGGGTCCCTGAAACTCATTGCTCTTTTGATGCCCACCCAGACGCCAAAATCAGAAACTGCCGGGTACTGAGGACCCGCCGACTGTGGCGGGCTTTTTCTTGCCCCTGGAGGCTCCATGTTCATGCAACGGTTCCAACTGATCAGAACTGAGGATGTCAGCGGGTGCAGTGGCACTGGGATCGTTGCCGAGGGCGTGATCTTCAGCGATAGGACTGCGGTGCTGCGCTGGGTTGTTGCGCCCTGCTCCACAGGCTTCTACGCCAGCATTGATGACCTGATCTTCTCGCATGCGCACGAGGGCCGCACCACGGTAGAGGTGATCGACAAACCGATCCCAGCTGAGTTCGCGGGTGGCTAAGCAAAACCGCGCCACTCGCTGTGCCCACCTTCAGTCCGCTGCGGATGAATGCCGTGGCCGGCTCATGGAGCAAGAGGCACGCGGAGAAGTCGAGGTCACGCCGAAACAGTGGAAGCAACTCGACCCCGCGCCCTGGTATCTGCCAGAGCTGGGGCTACAGCGCGAGCCATTTATGGGGCTGGTACCGAAGTATCAGGCAGGGGTGATTATTCGGCGGAAACCACGATGCCTAACCCACGCAGTTGAGCCACAGCGTTGATATACGCGAAGGCTGCGGCTGAGTTGATGTCCTGTTCCTGTTCAAAAGCAATTCTCTGCCCCTCGTAATAGATCTCAACGGAGTAGGGAGCGGTGGCGTCTCTGTTGGGATCAGCACTGTAGCTGACCTCGCACCCGGCCCAGGCCAACGCCTCAAGTCGGCGGCGAATGTCGTCAGACCAGGGGTCTCTCATTCCTCAATCGTAATCACCAGGAGGTGACCACGCAGTGGCAAAGCGACTTGACACCTCACGCCAAACGGTGAATGAACTGAATGGGCCAAGACGAGGAAGGCTGGGTACTCCCATTATTGATCAGAGGTGCGGGCTGGCTGCCGGCGGGGTGCAACTGCATGCCCTCTGACCACAACTGAATTGGGGCATCGTTTAAACCTGCTGGAGCGCGAGCCGTTCATGGGACTCGTGCCGAGGTATCAGCGGGGCGGAGTGCTCACCCGCGCATGATTTTCTCAAAGTAGTCGAAGATCTTCTCTTTTACTAAGTTTTCTTTGAGGTCAATTATAGCAATGATCTCTTTCTGTACGTCTGAAAGCCCGTTCGACAACTGATATTCGATCTCTACTCTTTCGTTGCGTAGTGCTATTTCGAATACTGCCACTCGCATGCCGTGGGGCCCAGGCAAGTTGGCAATGAGCTTATACGCAGGCAAGCCGAGGTGTGGATCTTGGTCAAATTCACCCTGACCTCCAAGGCTGCCCACCACCTCGAACGCTGCTTCCATAGCCCCAAATGCCTCATTGCGGAACTTGTCAGCCTGAGCCTGCTTGCTTAGAACTTCTAGTGGAGCTTGTTGGCTAAAAGCTTGTTGGCTGAAAGCCTTCTGAGATTCCTGATTGGCTTCAGCAAGCTTTTTCAGCCTCTCCAGAGTGTTATCGCTCATGCCTCACGTTACACCTCCGGAGGTGACCCGTGATGCCCATACCCCCTGAAGGATGCACACCTCGGGCTATCCTATGAAGGATGCACGAAAACGCAAACCCCGCGAACAACCCACCACCCGTGCTGAGCGTGCGAAGCTGCCCTCCTGTGGAGCCAAGACCCGTGCGTAATCCTCCGACCCTCCCACCAGTGCTAAGTTGTCGAATCCATGCCGCGCAAGAAGACCAAACTATGGAAACGACAACGTAAGCAACTGCCAAGCCGCTGGGTCACTGCACTCTCCCATATGTTTCTAGGCATAGACATTGCATTGCTGCTGGTACTTCAGCAAGCACGGGGAAACTAAGCATGGGATGGGGGTAATTTGCCCCCACTGCCAGCCAGCTGCGTGACACCCGTGTGAGAGCGGCACGCCACACTGAAGGGATGAATTTGGTTTCTCAAGGCAATCTGGGCCTGCTCACAGGCCTCCCCAACGAAGCGGATCAGCCGGTGCGACGAGTCGGGAGGCACGTGAGGCCCCGGCACTGGTGGAAACGTCACGGTGAGGAAGTGGATGTCTGGGCCTTGCCGGACGGGCGGCGGGTCGAGGCCAAGCGCGACGATCCTACGGGAGACTGGGCGGTGCATTGGCGCGAGTAGGACGGCAAACAACAATGCGCTCACTCTGCTCCCCTTCATCACTGCCTCCAAGAACAAGCCCCCACCGAATTGGTGGGGGTTAGATTTTCGTTAACTGCCTGCTTCTTGAGGGCTTCGGCTCCCTTGAACTACATCAATTCCCCGCCTGTGACAGGGTATAAGCCGCCCGTCATGTAGCTCGACTCCTGTGAGGCGAGCAGCACATAGATAGGGGCGATTTCGGCGGGTTGACCCGGGCGACCCAACGGGACATCCGAGCCAAATTCCTTCACTTTCTCCTGACTCTGCCCACCGCTGGGCTGCAAAACGGTCCAGAAGGGACCAGGAGCCACCGTATTGGCACGGATACCTTTCTCGGCCAACTGACCCGACAAGGCCTGCGTGTAGGCGGCGATGGCTGCCTTGGTGGACGCGTAATCCAGCAGCGTCTCTGACGGTTGACGGGCATTGATTGAGGATGTAGTGATGATGGTCGACCCCGGTTTCATATGAGGGACGGCCGCTTTGGTCAGCCAGAACAAGGCGTAAACGTTCGCCTTGAAGGTTTCGTCAAACTGGGCTGTGGTGATGTCCGCAATGGACGTTTGAAAGGTCTGCCGTCCTGCGTTGCTCACCAGAATGTCCAGCCCGCCCAGTTCCTGCACGGTGCGCTCAATCAACTCTTGACAAAACGCTTCGTCTTTGAGGTCGCCGGGAATGGCGACGGCCTTCTGGCCAGTTTCCTGAATCAACTCAATGACTTCCTGAGCGTCAGCTTCTTCAGAAGGCAAGTAGTTGATGACAACATCTGCACCTTCCCGGGCATAAGCGATTGCCACGGCCCGGCCAATACCTGAGTCTCCACCCGTGATTAAGGCTTTGCGGCCCTTCAAACGGCCAAAGCCTTGATAACTCGTCTCACCGTGATCGGGTGTGGGCGTCATCTTTTGTGCCAAGCCGGGGGCGGATTGGGGCTGCTCTGGAAAGGGGGGCTTGGGATATTGCTCGCGAGGATCGCGCATTTCGTATTGGTTTTTCACTGGATCGGTCATGTGGTGCCTCCTGTGCCCGAGGCTATGGGCTCCCATCTGCCGGCAGATGCCAGCGGGTTCAAGGCCCCGTTTAGACCCCATGCGTTAAGCCTTTAAATTAGCTCGGGTTCTCTGTCTTGTCCGTCTTCAGTCCTCATGGTCGATAGCTCACGGGTGAGGGCGCGGGCAAACGTGATTCCAGGGCCAAGTGGCGGCCCTGGTAACAGGTAGTCTGCCAAGAGCCGGTTCTGAGCCCCTGCGCTCCGGGCTGACCAGAGAAGAGGCAGTGAACATCCCCCACTACGGGGGCACGCTCAAGCGATGAGATCCGTATGGCTTGCCTCGGCGTAAGTACAGCAGGCCAATGGAGCGGAAGGGAGTTTAGAGGCAAGTGTGGGCGACCCCAGAGCATGAAACGCACCACCAGTCGAGGAATCAGTTGTGCTCTCAGCACTCGCCCCCAGCTTCGGCTGTGGGTGGGGGCGTTTATGCTTTACCCTCGTATGCATCTGCGTGACCTGACGCCTGACCCGTGAAGGGCCAGACCTCGTCCCCTGCGTGGGGCTGGTCAACTCCCTCGGCTGCCCTCCTGACGGACTCCATCAGACAGCCGTGGGCTATTTGGTTTTAAGCTGCTGGACATGCCCTCCCGAAGACTCCCTGTCCTCCTGCAACAGCTCAAGCAAGACCTCGAAGAGCGCCTGCCCGCGGACTGTACCGTGTACGTGGAAGGCTGGCCAGCAAAGGAACCGGATGTCGTGATCGTTACCGTCAAGTGTTATCAGCTCAACACGGCGACGCTTGCAGGGGTCGAGTTGCCTTTTGTGGCGCTGAAGTGGAAACAGAAGACCCAGCAACAAGTGACAGAGGACGTGGACGCGCTCGTTCAGGCGGAACTGGTGAAGGGGTTGCCGCCCAAAGGCCCGAGCGGCTTTACACGCCACACCCTCCTCTAGCTTCTAGGCGTCAAATTGAGGTCTTGCACCCGGTAGCCGGGCAGCGCACCATGCCTCAGACCCTCTCTGTTCAGTCAACATCAACAACTTTCCTGACCACTGCCCTAAGGGCGTTCGGCATCCTTCTTGCCGCTGGGGAGAACTTCACTGCACCGGCGGCAATAGCGGGCATCCGTGGCATGACCAGACAGACCGCAGCGCCCACAGACCCAGTCTTCGCGCTCCCGCTCCCGCTGCCGGGCCTGAGCCTGCGAGAGCCCCACGGTGACGATGCCAGTCGGCACGGCAATAATGGCGTACCCCAAGATCATCGCCAGAGAGGCGAGCCCTTTGCCCAGCGGCGTTTTTGGGGCAATGTCACCGTAGCCGACGGTGGTGACCGTAACAATCGCCCAGTAAATGCTGGTGGGGATACTGGTAAAGCCGTAGGGTGGGCCTTCGACAACGTACATCAGGGTTCCAATCACAATCACCGACGTGACGACGACAGCCAGAAACACGGTGATTTTGGGCAAGCTGGCTTGCAGTGCCTGCGTGAGGACACTGGCCTCGGAGAGGTAACGGGCCAATTTGAGAATGCGGAACAGCCGCAGCAGCCGCAGCACCCGGACGATCAGCAGGGCTTGTGCCCCTGGAACGAAGAGGATGAGGTAGGCCGGAGCAATCGAGAGCAGATCAACGACCCCAAAAAAGCTGCGGGCATAGTGTGACGCTCGGCGTGCCGCGATCAGCCGCAGGATGTATTCGAGGGTAAACAGTCCGGTCAAGATCCATTCGATGCGGCGCAGCAGTGGGCCGTACGCTGCCCGAATGCCCACCACACTTTCCAACATGACCACCAGAACACTCAAAACAATGGCGACGATAAGGAGCAGGTCGAACGAACGTCCGGCAGGGGTGTCGGTGTTGTAGATGATGTTGGCGAGGGTCACCCGCCAGGCGGCCTGCTCCTGCTGTTCAGAGGTCATTGCCAGAGTGTACGGGGCGGCGCAACTGATGGGGAGCTCGACTCCCGCCGAAGCGTGCGCGAAGTATGTCCGATGGGCAAGCTGAAGGGAGGAAAATGTCCACAGCGCGCTGAGCACCATTCTCGGAGGGCTTCATGACTGACCTCAATGCCGCGTTGGTGCAGGAATTGCTGCACGTCTCGGTCACTCAGGGGAAAGCGGTGGTAAAGCCACACAGCGTGCAGGATGATCGTCATCGGGAATCGGTGGCGGTAGGGCTTGAGGTCGGTCACGGCGGGTCAGCCTACCCCGAACCGATTAAGGCAACATAACCATCCAATCAGCAAGTTCGCTGAACTTGCCACTCTTTGCGAAGCTCGTCAAATCGACCAACAGTCGAGCCGAGGTCGCTTATAGGCTGAAGTCGCCACTCGTCTTGCAAGAGGTGCAGAGCCTGTCGACACATCGTTCTACGGCAAGCGGCTGCGACTGAACCTCGTGGTCAACACCAAGGCTGCTGCAACAAGGATCACCAGCAGCCCGAGCAGTCTTCCATTGATCCGGTTCTGACGCTTCTGCTCTAGGCGGCCAATGCTCTCCCCCACTCTGGACAGTTCTTCTGGCTGGGGGCCAGTGATCAGCGTCTCTAGAGCCACAGGGGCTACAGCGTCCCCTTGCTGGTAGTCCTGGTGACGGTGCCCGGGTAAGAACTGAATATGCTTGCTGAGTTTCAGAACGTCTGCCTGAAAAAGCTCGAAATGCAGTGTCTGAGGGGGGGATTGCCACACCGTAGAGAGAACCACCACTTTACTGCGCCCGAACAGCGCCACATGAAGGGTGTCCTGACGTCCGCTCGCTTCAAGGTGTCTGTCACTGAAGCCGTATGTGAGACGTGCCTGCCCCCTGTCAAGCTCAGGAAGGCGCAGCCAGCTCAGGGACTGGAAAACTGGACTGCTGGTGCTATCGGCCCACATTCCGGTGTTATAGAGCTTCATGGTTTTTAGCAACTCGTCCGGGCTTGGCAGCGCTGCTTCCAGAGCCAGATACCCCCGCCCTACCACAGAGACCTCCGTGCGCCAGTGCTCATGTGGACCGAGGACCCAAGCGGTGCTCACAAAACGCTCTCCTTGTGCAGCTTCCGGGGCAGCAGGTGAAGCCACTGCTCTCAGCTTGCGTCTCAGCGCCAGCACAGCCTCCGGCGGCAGGTAACGGTGACCAGCAGGCAGGGACAGGCGCACGCCCTGACCCAGTGAGAGTTCACGTGGGCCATTCAACCAAGCGGCGTTCCGAACCAGCATTCCCATTCGCCGTTGTTCGGGGGGCATCATCCGCTCAAACACGGGAACCTTGCCCTGCTTGTGCAGCAGCGCCTCATCATCCAGACGCTCACGTTCAAATGCATGCTTGTGCGCCAGTAAAGCTTTCTCTGCCCCGCTCAGCTTGTCATGTTCTGTCAGTCCCGCCCCATTGACCCGGCAGACGGCGGCACTATCCGTCGGCCAGATCTGCTGTCCCTTCCGGTTGAACACCTCGTCAATGGCACAACGCTTGCTGCCACGCACCTGCAGAAACGGACGTCCATCAAGGTCAGTCCACACTTCTTCCTTCTCATCGGTGATGACCCGGGCCACGTCGCGGCGCACCGGGCTCTGGGCATCATCCTTCCAGGGATCAAGGTCAATACTTACCGGGCGGAGCGCCTTGAAACTGGCGAGTTCCTGTCCCTTCAGGTTCAGCACCACCGGCGCTTCGTCGGCCGTGGTCACCACCGCGCGGCCGTACCAAAATTGATCCGAGCTGGCATACTGCGCCGGGATGACCGGACGACCTGAATAATCCAGAAACCCGTACACCTTCTCTCCGTTCCTGTCCTCCTGATAAGACACGCGGCCTTCCCCATGAAACCCCAAGAATTGCCCTTTGCGCGGCGCAATAAGCACCCGGCCTGTCCGTAGGTCGATCAGGCCTTCACCTGCGCCTGTACCGAAGACACCCAGGCCGGTGGTAGGGCGGCCTTCCGGGTCACCGTGAATGTGCGCCTCCTCGCCTCGTACCTTGAGCAGCGTCTTGAGGTGGCCGTCGACCAGACGGGCGGTATCGTCGCTGTCCAGAATCCATCCGCCACGCGGCACGACTGTTACGTTGCAGCTGTCCTTGCCAGTGATCCGGATCAGTTCACGGCCTTTGCGGTCAATACCTTTGCAAATAGTCGGGGCAGCATCGGAAGTTCGGCTCATCACAGTGGTGCGTCCATCTACGAATGGTTCATCGGTCGCTTCTGGGGTCAAGAAAATCATTTGACCCTGCGGATCCAGGTAGCCGGAGCGCTCGCGTTCACCTTCGGTCCACCGCACACTTGCAAGGCCCTCACTCAATTCTTCAGCCTGATCAAACCTTGGCTGAATGACCCAGCGGCCCGAGGCGTCGATATAACCGTACTTTGCGTCATCGCCGGGCAGCTTGGCGGGTGCCAACCCACCGACAAACGCGGCAATGGACTCAAACCGTGGCGTGATGACGACTCTGCCGTTGGCGTCAAGCCATCCGGTAAGCCCCGAATGCCTTCGCACAGTCCAGCCTTCGCCATTCTGATAAATTTCGCTGTACCAGGGCCTGACCTTCCAGTTGCCCTCCCGGTCCACCAGACCACACCCCTGATAGAGCGCAGTCACACAGACCGGCACGAGCTTCGTCCGTACCACAACAGCTGGCGCTGTTGAGGCCAGCTGTCCCGTCACCAGCAGCATTCCCACCAGCCACTTCATGTGGTTTGCCAGCCTAGAGTGATCCGGGTTAGTCCGGACGCTGTCTGTCGCTTGAAGTACATCGGCATGACATTAACGGTTACACGGCGTTGTGTTGCCTTAACTTGGCCCAGGACAGGAGGAACTTAGAGCTGGCTTGAGAATCAGGCCATCCCTGCCGGGACTGTTCAACGCATCTGGAACGCGTGCTTCTGATTGTTCCTTCTGATGGGAGCGGGAACGCTGGTTGGGGAGTTCTGGCAACCTATTGGGAGTCCGTTGACTCTCTGCAGCTATCGGCCAGCCTCCACTGTGGGCGCCGTGCTCAGCCACTCGCCCAGAGCCTGCAGATTTTCTTGAGCGCGGATCAGATGTCGTTGGATTGCGTCTTGCGTGGCCACGGGATCCCGCCGCTTCAGGCCGTCGTAAATGGCCCAGTGGAACACTTGGGCCTGCTGCGCCGCCCCAGGTTCGAGGATGGTTTGCCGGAAGCCGACCTTAAGCAGTTCATGCACCGGTTCCAACAGCTTGGCCAAAATCGTGTTCTTCCCCCCCTTGATCAGCGCAACGTGAAACGCTGCGTCGAGCTCAGAAAACCGTTCGGGGTCGTCCAGATAATGATCCATGGTACGCAGCAAAGACTCGATGTGCCCCAGGTCACGGTCGGTCATGCGCGTGGCGGCCAAGCCGGCCAGTTTGATTTCAAACACCATGCGCGCTTCGAGAAGCTCAGCTTGGAGCGTGTAAAAAGATGAACCTTGGCCAAGATGCATCAGCACCTGCGGATCCATGGGATTCCAGCAGTGGGCTGGATTGACTGTAGTTCCTCGTCCCTGCTGAATCTCGACCAGTCCCTTTTCTGCCAAGACTTTCATCGCTTCGCGGATGACGACGCGGCTGACATCAAATTCTTCGGCCAGCTCGGTTTCCTTCGGAAGACGTGTCAGCGGCAAGACGTGTCCGGTCACAATCCGACGCGTCAGTTCCGACTGCACCAGGTGGCGGCGACTGAGGCTTTTGGTGGTCACGTTCCTAGTTTATGCCATCTACAGGCCTTTTGTCCAGAAAGGTATGACCTATTCTAATTTTTGGCCGATGGTCTTAGGCCTATAGTCTCGGCTGAACCCACGCTTGATGCGCTAAAGATGTGAATTTTTGATTTGACAAAAGGCTTCCGATTCAGTATAAAGATACTACGTTTAATCTAGTGCCGCTTCTGGTGTCGGTCTAAGGCTGGGGTTACCCCCATAGGCCGCCTACGTCTCTTTCTGTTTTGGAGGTCTAATATGTTGCGCCCTGTCCTGACTTTGACTGCTGCTTTAACGCTGTGTAGCTTGAGCGCCATCTCCAATGCTCAAGCACAGACCTTCAACTGGAAGGCCCAACAAGGTAAGACCATCTCCGTCAGCGTGGTAAAAAGCCCCTGGTCCGACATCCTGCAAGACCGAGTGGGCGAGTTTGAGAAGCTGAGCGGGATGCAGGTCAACTTGAGCGTCTTGCCTGAGCAGCAGGCCCGCCAGAAACTGGCCATCGACTTTGCGTCCGGCGGCCGAACGGTTGACGTGTTCGACTCCAGTCTGACGGTCGAAAAGGCCCGCTTCGCCCAGGCAGGCTGGTACGAACCTCTCAACAAGTACATGGTGGCAGGCAAGCTTGATCCCTCCTACCGCTTCGATGATTTTTTCACCTCGGCGCGCACTGCGGTCAAAACGGCCGATGGCCGAATTATTGGTCTGCCTTGGAAAGCGGACGTGCAGGTGCTCTATTACCGCAAAGACCTTTTTGCGCAGGCCGGGTTGAAGGTGCCTACCAACCTGGATGAACTGGAAGCGGCCGCTGCAAAACTGCACGTTCCTGGCAAGATGTACGGCTACGCGGCCCGCGGACTCAAGAATGCCAATGCTTACGCCTTCGCGTTTCCGCTGCAGGCGTTCGGCGGCAAATGGGTCGACAGCAAGGGCAACTCCACCGTCAACAGTGCTCAAGCAGTCAAGGCACTCAACTGGTATAGCGGAATGCTCAAAAAGTATGCCCCGCCCAGCGTGGTCAGCTACAACTGGAGTGAAGTCCTCGGGCTTTTCCAGCAAGAGCAGTTGGCCATGTTCAACGACGGCATCGGCTTCGCGGTTCAACTGGAAGACAAAACTAAGTCCAAGGTCGCCGGGAAGGTGGGTTACGCTGTGTTGCCGGGAAAACTGGCCCCGGCGACCTACAACGCCCTGGCCATGTCCTCGCGCAGTGGCAACAAGGACGCCGCCTTTTTGTTCATGCAGTGGGCGACCAACCGCGCCTTCGACAAGAATCTGGTGGAAAACGGCGTGACCTCGCCCCGCCAATCCAGCTGGACTACCGCCAGCAATAAGCCGCTGGACACTATCCCCTGGGCCAAAACCTACTTTGACGCCCTCAAAGTGGCCAAACCTGCCTTTCCGGAAGTACCCCCGGTTCAGGAGATGCGCGACACCGTCGGTATTGCGATCGTTCAGGCCATTCAGGGAGCTGCCGTCAAACCTGCGCTCGATCAGGCCAGCCGAGACTTCCAGACCGCGCTGAACAGCGCCAAGCAATGAGATGACCACCACGCCGTTGCCTGGCAAACCCATCCGGCGCCTGAAGCGCTGGCCCACTGTCCCCATGCTGTTTGTGCTCCCCGCACTGCTGTTGACAGTCATCGTCATTGCTTTTCCTCTGGGATACACCCTGTACCAGTCGATGACCAACTGGGTCATCACCAGCCCCAATCCTCCGAAATTTATCGGGCTGGCCAATTACGTTGAGCTGCTGCGTGATCAGCGCGCCCTGCAGTCCCTGGTGCGAACCTTGCTGATTACGGTGTGCTCGGTCAGCCTGCAAATGGTTCTGGGCGTGGCCATGGCCCTGGTGATGCACAAGCACTTCTTCGGGCGTGGCCTGTTCCGAACCCTGGCCCTGTTTCCCGTGGTGGCCACACCCGTGGCCATCTCGCTGATCTTCGTGACAATGATGAATCCCCAGACTGGCGTGCTGAACCACTTTCTGACGTCGCTCGGACTGAGCGCGCAGCAGTGGATCTATGCCGAAAAAAGCGTCTTGCCCGCGCTGATTCTGGTGGATACTTGGCAGTGGACCCCCTTCGTGATGCTGATCGCCCTGGCTGGCCTGGCCACGTTGCCTTCCGAACCCTACGAGGCAGCCATGATCGACGGGGCCACCCCCTGGCAGACCTTCTGGGCGATCACACTGCCGCTGCTGATGCCGTCCCTGTTCGTGGCCCTGCTGTTCCGTGCCATCGACACCCTAAAACTGTTCGACACCATCTACGCGATGACGCAAGGCGGCCCTGGGACAGGCTCGGAGACCATCAACCTGTACCTCTACACCCTGAGTTTCAATTACTTCCGCATGGGGTACGCCTCCAGCATGGTGATTGCGCTGCTGGTATTGGTGCTGGGGATTACCCTGCTGCTGATCCGCGCCCGGAAACTCGCTGAGGATCGCTCATGACCGTGACTGAAGTCCGCTCTACCCCTGTTCCGCGGCGCAAATCCCGGCCGCACCCGCTGACGGCCCACGTGCTGCCTCTGCTGATTTCCGCGGTCTTTATCGTGCCGATCGTGTTCGTCTTTTACTGGATGGTCTCGATGTCGTTCCAGACCCAGGTCGAGATCAGCGCCAGCCCCCCAACGTTCTGGTCGGCCCAGCCCACCACCGAATGGTACAGCCAGCTGATGCGCCGGATGCCGTTTTTGCAGTACACCTGGAACAGTCTGGTGGTCGGCGTGTCTGCCACGGCCATCGGCCTGGCCATCGGTTTGCCCGCCGCCTATGCCATCGCCCGCTGGCGGCTCTCGGGCCTGGGCACCCTCTTCCTGATCACCCGCATCACGCCGGCCATCAGCTTTCTGATTCCCTGGTACATCATCGCCAAACGGTTGGATCTGGGCGATTCTCTGATCATCATCACGCTGCTGCATATCACGATCACCCTGCCGCTGATCATCTGGATCATGATCGGGTTTTTCGAGGCGCTGCCGACCGATCTCGAGCAAGCGGCCACCGTGGACGGCTGCAATCCCTGGCAGTCGTTCATCCTGATTGCGGTGCCACTGGTGAAGCCCGGCATCGTGGCCGCAATCATCCTGGCCTTTATTCAGTCTTGGAACAACTTCCTGTTTGCCGCCGTCCTGGGTGGCCCCGGGTCGCAGACCCTGCCGGTGACGGTCTACGGCATGTTGAGCTTTGAGCAGGCCAACTGGGGTCCCCTGGCCGCCGCTGCCACGTTGGTGTGCCTGCCGGTCATCGTGGGCACCATTTTCTTCCAGCGCCAGCTGGTGGAGGGCCTGACTGCCGGGGCCATGAAGGGCTGAGCGGGATCCACTCTCTGCGAACCCCTCCTGAGCTGCAAGTTCGTGCCCCCCAATCCGCTTCTCCCACGTTCCCGAGGTATCTATGACCAACCCTGTTTCTGCTCAGTTTCATGTGCGCGGCCTGGTGGTGCCCATCGTGACACCTTATACACCGCAAGGCGCGGTGGATCTCGCCCAGGCCCAGGCCCTCGCCACCTTCTATGCGTCGCAGGACGTGCCCGCTCTATTTCCGGGCGGAACCACCGGAGAGTTCGCCCTGCTCACCCTAGAAGAGCGTGAAGCCCTGCTGGAAGCCGTGGTGCGGGGGGTTCAGGCCAGCGGCACCGCCGTGACCCAGATCATCGCGCACACGGGCGCCGCGACCCTGGATGAGGTGCTGCGGCTGAGCCGCCACGCCCTGGGTCTGGGCGTGCCCGCCGTGGCGGTCGTCACCCCTTTCTACTACGGGTACGAGGAAACGGCGCTGCTGAACTTCTACCAGACGGTCTGCCGGATCTTGCCCGAGTTGGCGGTCTACGCCTACACCATCCCGCAGCGCGCGGGGAATTCCCTGTCGGCCGCCAGCCTGGACGAACTGGGCCGGGAGCCGAACTTTGCTGGCATCAAGGATTCCAGCGGGGATATGCACCGCCTGCTGGCCCTGTTGGAGGTTCCAGGCCTGAGGGTACTGGCCGGCGCAGACGACCTGTGCTTCCCCTTTATCCTCAGCGGCGGGGACGGCTTGGTCTCGGGCCCAGGCGGCGTAGTCCCCGAGCTTTTTCAGGCCTTCTTCGCGGCTCTGGACGCCCAGCAAATTGACCGGGCCCAGGCGCTGTCGCGGCACATTCGGGAATTCAGCCGGATCATTCGCGGAGGAGGACGGATCGATTACCTGAAGGCCGGTGTGGAGTGGCGTGGGCTGGCCAATGGACGCTCCCGCCAGCCCCTGCCCAACCTGGGCGCTGAGGAAAAGCGCGGCTTGACACAGCAGCTCGAGACGTTTGCCCGGAGCCTGGCCGCAGACGGTCTGCCTCTGGTCGGCCTTCCCACACAGAACGCTGCCGTGTGAGAGGTGGCCGCGCCTGACTGAAGTTCACCGTGCAGGCGGAGGTTTGCCTTGGAGCGAGCCAGGGCGATCGGCCACGGCCACCAAGCTCGCCCTAAAGGCAGCAGGTTTGCTGGAACTGAATCCGTGCGGAGACAGCTTCCACAGATCCCTCAAGGGATCAGCGGCTCAACCATGTGGAGCCGCTGATCTGCCGTCTGACGCAGGCTCCAGCCACCGGACACCTTCTCGACCCCGCTTCCTGCTGACTTGCCTTTTCGCCCCACAGGCGTGCGCAGTCTGTCTGCGGCCTCTGGCCTTGGAGAACCTATGACCACTGCATTTCCTTTAACCCAAGCCTACCTGGTCGCCAGCGGCGACATGCGCCTTGCCGCCAACCAGCAATGCTGGCCCGCCCAGGTTCAGATGGAGACGCAACTGACCCAAGCGCTGGCGGCGCTGGGCCTGCAGGTCACTCGGGCCCATGGCTTGGATCCTCACGAACAACACGGCTTTATTTCCTCACAGCGGATGGGCATGAATGTGTTCAGGCAGATTCCCAAGGACGCTCCGGTGATCGTGGCAGAAGCCGTATGGCAATACAGTCACCATGTTCTGGCTGGCCTGCGCGCTCACCGAGGACCCATTCTGACGGTGGCCAACTGGAGTGGGGAGTGGCCTGGCCTGGTGGGCCTGCTCAACCTCAATGGCAGCCTGACCAAGATGGGTGTGCCGTACAGCACGCTCTGGAGTGAGAATTTTCAGGACGATTTTTTCATCTCTTTGCTGCGGTCGTGGGTCGAGTCAGGTCAGGTGAACCATGACCGCTCGCATGTCCGGCCCTTTGAGGCGCAGGGCGTCGCTGCGGCTGACCGCATCTTGGGAGGCAACCTGGCCCAAGCCCTCCTGGAGAGGCAGGTGATCCTGGGTATTTTCGACGAAGGGTGCATGGGCATGTACAACGCCGTTATTGACGATGAACTGCTCAACCCTCTGGGCGTGTACAAGGAACGCTTGAGCCAGTCCGCCCTGTACGCTGAAATGCAGCGGGTCTCCAATGAAGACGCGCAGGCGACACTTGACTGGCTGCTGGCACGCGGGATGACTTTCGCTTGGGGCAACGATCCAGCCACCGAACTGACGCGCGCCCAGACACTCGGGCAGCTCAAGATGTATGTGGCGGCCGTCCGGATCGCCGCGCAATTTGGCTGCGATGCCATTGGCATCCAGTACCAGCAGGGGCTCAAGGATCTGGCACCAGCCAGTGACTTGGCTGAAGGGCTGCTGAACAATCCTGAGCGGCCACCCGTCCACGATCTGCGAACTGGTGAGGTACTGTACGGCGGTCAGGCCCTGCCTCATTTCAACGAGGTCGACGAGGGAGCGGCCGTGGACGGCCTACTAACCCAGCAGGTGTGGACTGCTCTGGGTCTAGACCCCTCCAATACCCTGCATGACTTGCGGTGGGGCGAGGATTACGAAGGAAGGTTCGTCTGGGTCTTCATGATTTCCGGCGCTGCCCCCGCCTCCCATTTCACAGGTGGGTACGCAGGTGCGTCGAGTGAACGTCAGCCCCCAATGTTTTTTGCTCAGGGCGGCGGGACACTCAAAGGTGAGAGCCGACCGGGTGATTTGGTCTGGTCGCGGGTTTACGTTCAGGGGGGCCGGTTGCACATCGACCTGGGACTCGGTCAAGCTGTGGCACTGCCGGAAGCAGAGGTGCAGCGTCGGTGGGCGCTCACCACTCCCCAGTGGCCGATCATGAACGCAGTTCTGGAAGGCGTCAGCCGCGATCAGATGATGGCTCAGCATCAGGCCAACCACATCCAGGTGGCCTACACTCCCAGCCGGGAAATAGCCCTGAGCGCCCTGAACGTTAAGGCGACCCTTTTCGACGCTCTAGGCGTTGAGGTTCACCTCTGCGGGCTGTAGGAAAATGCGTGAGCGATTCCTCAGCCTAAACAGGACACACTCCGGCCAGAGCCTTGTGAGTAATTGTGTTGCCTTGATGGATGTGTGAATTATTGATACAGGTGGAAATTCGAGTCGTGGGATCGGGTCAGGTCGTGTGCCGGACGTGTCCCAGCGTGATGCCTTGACCTGAAGGCAACTTCAATTTCTACTGGCATCCATAGTGGTACTCCGTTGACTTCTGGGAAGGAAGTGCCCTACACGTGATTCTGGGCGATTCCGATGGTGGCTGTGCTTGCGTGCTGGACATCGTTTTGTTCAAGAGTCGACGGAGTACCACTAGTCGAGCAGGCAGTTGGACGACTTCTGTCAAGTCGAATAACCGCGAATAGGAATGGACCTGTAGAGCAAAAAATGCGAAAGGGACGGCCCATAACACCGTCCCTTTCGCATTTTATTACTGCTTTCCACCGCTGTCAGCCTGCTCAGTCGCTGGGTGGCGCCTCACGTCCCCCCGAAACTGCTCCATCCACACGAGAACATCTCGGACGATGATCTCTTGGCTGTCGCGCTGCTTCAACAGCTCCAGCAGGTGCCCTATTTGAGCTGGTGGTGGCGATTTCTGAAACTCAACCACTTCACGCCCTTCCCTTCAGAACTGCAGGCCCGGATCCAGCTCGCTCGACTGACCCCAATCCTCAAGTACCTGGCCACCGAAGATCCAGACACTGGACTTCGGTGCTGTGGACTCAGAACCGCTCCCCATTTCGACCTTCAAGCGAGCGCCACGATGCAAATTCCGTGGGGCGCGTCATGGCTTCAGTACGGCTGGGCCAGTGTATGGCTTCAAATTGCATGCGTGGAGTGCGCTGAACGGATTGATCGTCAGATACGAGATTCGTCCTGCGAACGAGCACGATTTCAGCGTGCTCTGCGAGATGAATACAGATTAGCCGGCTTACAACGGGCCAAAACAGGCCGGCGACAAGGGCGATCAGTCAGGGACATGTTTGACCCCGCCGAAGGTCAACCCGCGGCGAGTTGACCCGTGCTGGAAGCCAGAAGATGGAGCACCACGGAAAAGCATAGAATCGACTTTTTCTGTGCTGGTGGGGACTGATCTGCGCTGGGAACAGGGTCAAAACGATGGCAAGCTTGCGCCTCAAGGTCGCCTTGAACGTTGCGGCGCATAACTTAAAATTCAACGATCTCAGCGGCTCATTGCCCGGCTGGCAATCCCTATTCGCGGTGAATAAATGGAGCGTCAAAAGTCTTTCTCCGGCGCTCTCGCCGGAAAAAGGCGCTAAGCAGTGACAATGGCGTTCAGAAACTCGACATTGTTGCGGGTCTTGCCTATACGCCCCAGCAGCATTTCCATCGCGTCAGTGGGATCCAAGTCGCTGATGACTTTGCGCATCAGCCACATCTTTTTCAGGACTTCAGGCTGCAGCAGCAATTCCTCGCGGCGGGTGCCCGATTTCAGGATGTCGATCGACGGAAAAATACGCCGTTCTTCCAAGCGGCGGCTGAGCACCAGTTCTGCGTTGCCGGTGCCTTTGAATTCTTCAAAGATCACGTCGTCCATGCGGCTGCCGGTTTCGACCAGGGCCGTGGCCAGGATGGTCAGGCTGCCGCCTCCACGGATGTTGCGCGCCGCGCCCAGGAATTTCTTGGGCCAGTGCAGCGCGTTGGAATCCAGCCCCCCTGAGAGGGTGCGCCCAGTGGAGGGCGTCACGAGGTTGTTGGCGCGGGCGAGGCGGGTGATGGAATCGAGCAAAATGACGACGTGACCGCCCTCCTCCACGATGCGCAGAGCGCGTTCATGCACGAATTCGGCCACCCGCAGGTGCCGTTCAGGTGATTCGTCGAAAGTGGACGCGATCACCTGTGCGCCCTGCACGCTTTCGCGGAAGTCGGTGACTTCTTCGGGGCGTTCATCGACCAACAGCACCATCACGGTGACGTCTGGATAGTTGCGAGTGATGGAGTTGGCGATCTTTTTGAGCAGGGTGGTCTTGCCTGCTTTGGGCGGCGCGACGATCAGGGCACGCTGGCCTCGACCAATCGGTACCAGCAGATCCACGACACGCAAGCTCAAGTCGTCATCCATACCAGGTTCTTCCAACACGAGTTGAACATCGGGGAAGGTCGGCGTGAGGCCGTCGAAGCGGGGACGCCGGTGCGCAGCCTCGGGATCGATACCGTTGACAGCCTCCACCTGAATGAGCGAACCGTAACGCTCGTTTTCATGGGGTTTGCGGGCGCGGCCGATGACGTCGTCGCCGGTTCGCAGGTGAAACTGTTTGATGACGCCTGCCGTGACCAGCACGCTGCGGGAGGCGGGGTCGAGCAGATCGGAATGAAGGAAGCCGTAGCCATCGGCACTGATGTCCAGGATGCCGCGGGCCAGCACTTGCCCGTCACGGTTCGCTTGCCGCTCCATGATGGCCAGGATCAAAGCCTGCTGATTGAACTTCCGGTAGTGAGCAATGTCGCTCTGGGCGGCAATCAAGTGCAGTTCAGGAAGAATCTTCTGCTGGAGTTGGTGGAAAGGGAGGGGAGCATGGTCGTGGGGCGACGTCATCAGCATGGGGGACTCCTGTAGGGATGTTCTTGTTGGCCACATCTTGGAGAAGAGTCGGGTGAACAATAATCGGAACTCTGCGATGAGATGCAGATTGTCATAAAATTTTATGACACATCGTGAGTCTATACCGATTCAGCTCGGCCGACATCGTCAAAATTGCAACCAATTTGGCTCTTCCCTCCGACAAAATGTAGGGAAGAGTCGGCAGCAGACGAGTCAAGATGCAGGCAAGTGCGACCGCCAAATAGAGCCACCCCCTCTAGCCTTGATAAACGTCAAAGCAGAGATTCGGCAAGGCAGAGTGAGACTGAAGCCACTGGCCAGCGCTGTGGCCAGATCACAGGTCAGATATCCTGCTCAGTCCACGCGAGGATTGCCGTCGGCAGAGTCACCCCCCAGGTGCCCCAAAAGAACGCTGTCCGCTCCAGTTCTATGGTCGGCAGCCACCAGCCCACGTCACCGGCGATGTAGTAGTGCAGGGCAAACAACACCACCAGCAAGCCCAATCCACGGTACGCGTTGAGATACGGCGTTGAGCGCGAGGCAAGAGGGGTGCGTGGCGGACAGAGCGGTGGGTCGTCATAGGGAGCGCCTGAGTCACTTGAACGGGGCGTAGACCGTCTGCGAGAGGGGCTGAAAAGGACAGCGGGAGAAGATGGCTTCGATAGCCACTTGAAAATGTTCACTCAGGCGCAGGGCCACTTCGAGGCTGGGGTGGTAGTCGCCGCGTTCTAGAGAGCCAATGGTCTGGTAGTTCACGCCCAGGATATTCGCGAGATCCTGTCTGGAAAGATGGTGCTCGGCACGCAGGACGGAAAGGCGGTTGTAGATGGTCAGCTCTGCCACCGTGTCTTTTTGAGTTGAGCCCGGCGCGATAAGCTTTTCCGAGCACTGAGTTCGGTGTCCGTTCTTTCCCTCACTTGGTACAGTCATGCAAAGATGGCGAGGAGCCTGACCTGTTCCCTAGTTTGTTGAGGGGCGGGGTCAATGGAGAGCGTGCAGCCTGCGTTACTTGCCGTCAAATACGGTGGGGAACACCTGCCGTGCTCCAGCAATGGGCGCGCCCTGTAACCAGTACGGCAGCCCTGGCGTGGCATTACGGATCACGAAATTGCCCGGCTCGCTGACCGTCATTACGGCATTCCAGCCTTTGCGGAGGGTGAGGTTGTAACTTGTGTTCAGGCCGGTGCAGCGCCCGGCAATTGAGGCGGCGCGGTCGCTGTACATCCACTGGCTGCGCCGGGTGGGCTCGGTGGGGTGGTCGGCCTGAATCAGCAGCGCAGCAAGGTTGCGCTCCGCCTGATACACCATCAGACTTTCGGCGGTGTAGGTGCGCGGCTCGCTGGGTACGCTCCGCACGCCGGGGCACAACAGAGTGGGTTGTACAGGTGGCTGGAACGAATCCGGAATTTGAATTTGAAAGCTATTGGCTGTTAGCGTCCCCAAGCCGACGATGTGGCCCTGAGCCAAGCCAGTCAACAACACCCGCACCTGTTTGGAGCCGAAGGCACGGGCTAGAGCAGGTGCATTGCTCACTTGGCCTTCAATGCCGACAGCTTATGCGGAGCAGAACACCACCGAGGAACACAACAGGGCCAAGCCCCAGAAAGAACGGATGAGTTTCACAGGGCCATGCTGGGCGTGTTCGGTCAGCTCAACATCACTGACCCTGTCAGTTATTCGTGTTCTTAGGGGCAAAATGCCCCTACCACTTGGAATGTTCATCCTGACTTGTCTCGTCTGACTGTTATTCACCGTGCCGCTCAGCCCACCAAGGAGAAAAGTGAAAGATCACTCCAACCGCTTCTGATGTCGAACCTCGACCTGGGCGGCAAGTAGCTTGCACGGGTCGGCAAACGACGGTGGCGCATTGAAGCGTTGTCAAGACCATCAAGAGCTGGGATGGGCTGTACTAAGGTACAACCAGGATGCGCTTGTTAGTAGTCAGACTCCGCAGCCGCCTTGCAGGCGGGATTGGAGGCCACTGCGGGGGCTCCACTCACTGACGTTGAGAGCGTAGCCCTCGTAGTACGAGCCGAAAGTAATGATTTCCATGCGCCCGTCACCGTTGAGGTCGGCAACTCCCGCAAGACGGTACAGGGTTGCCAGGGGCATGGGTGTATCCGAGCTCGGATCCCAGCGGGGTTGGGGCGCCAGGTGTACTCCCACAGGCGTGGTCACCACCCGGCCATTCACCACCTGCCGCAGCAGGAGCAGGCTATAGTCGCCCGGCACGCCTACGGGGGGGGGAAAGAGATCGTGCCGGTCGGTAAAGTGCGCGGCTTCCACGATGACTTCCTGGGTACCGTTCCCGTCCAGATCCATGCGCGTGATGCCCAGCAGGTTCACCTTGGCATTGAGCAGGCCACGGCTGGCCAGTTCGTTCCGGACGATATCCCGGTAGGTTGGATTGTTGATGGGCAGGCTCACCACCGGGCGGGGGCGCCCCTGGAGAGCACCGGGGACGAGCAGGCGAAAAGTCTCAGGTGCGGGGCTGGACGGGAACGGCACAGCAAACGCGGTATCACACGGATCACCGGGCGCACCACGTGACTCGGCGCGCCCGCCCTGGACTCGGGTGGCAAGGCCGGACAGCGACAGGGGCCGGTAGGTTTCGCCGCCCCGAATTCGGGGCGCGGTCTTCACCGGGCTGAGCCAGGCACTGCCGGTCCAGGCCCCCAGCAGTTCTGCCCGGCGATCTCCCGGAAGCTGGACAAGGACAGGCGAAAACAGGGGGCTCGAACTGGCCCATGCCGAGGCTGCGGTCAATAAAAGAGGCAGGAGGAAACGTTTCATGCCTCAACCTAAACCAGGACACGCTTCAAGGAGGCCGATCGCAACGAAAGTAGACTAAGAATCAGGCCACCCCTGCCTTCCGCCTGCCGAAAGCCAAGTTAAGGCTGTCCCAGGGGGTTTGCTCCACTCCAAGCCAGCCGACCCTTGACGGGGTTGAGGCAGAGTGTGGTAGCCCGACATTCCTCACGCTAACGCTCTTCACTGCAACTGGAGTACTAAGGATGGGGGCATGCCTTGGGGTGTTCGCGCTCCACGGCAGGGTGCAAGAGTTCCGTCAGGCCCGTCCCGCTACGCTGAGCCATGAACCCCTGCCCTCGCCCGTGTCCTGTGCTTCACTCTCCCACGCCATGAGAGAAAGTGACTGGCGCTTGTGGCTCGAAGGCTTACCGCTGACCCGCCCTCAGCTTCATGAGGTTCAGGCGGAACTGCAGCGGCAGATCGCGCTCACCGAGGCCCGGCTGAGCGCCGCCCTCTGGCAGGGCAACAAGCAAAGCCAACGCACCCTCCGGATCGAACTCAATGAACTCAACAGCAAATTGATGTTGATTCAGACCCGCGTGAACGCCGCCTGAGTCCGCCTGGCTTGGGGTTTCCCCTACCGCTCAGCTGAGAGACGGCGGCGCTCGAGTACCCAGCCCTTGGGGGTCTGGGCCAGTTGCACCGCCGACCACACGGTCACCCCCTGCAGTTCCAACCGGGTGCGGCCGCCCGCTGGGGAGCGCTCGACACCCACCACCACCGCGGTCACAGTGAGGTGCTGAACGGCGGCCAGCAAGAGCACTTCCAGTTCGGCCACACCGTCCGTCAACTGTTCGGAGATCACGACCACGTTGTCCGTGACGGCTTGAACAGGGCCCAGCAGTGTCCAGCAGCCGCTGGATGCTTCAAGTGTGGCTTGGAGCACCGGGACGCCGCGGGCCTGTCCCAGCACAGGGGCCAGGTGCGTGGCGCTGGGGAGCGCGATCACGGCGCCAAATTCAGGCAGCAGGGCACTGAAATGCTCGGCGACTCCCGCCCAATCGCGGGCGTCTAGGGTAGCCAAGCGCGCCCCAAGCGTGTTCTCCGAAGGTAAGGCTGCTGCAATGACGTTCTGGAAGTGAAGGAGCATTCGCCGAGCATACGGGCTGTGGGGTGAGCCATAGGGATTCGGATTGAATCCTGCTCTTTTTTGTGTGTTGGGCCAGATCCGTCATACTCCGGATGGTCAGGTCTATCCCAGGTCAACAAGCCAGTGCTTTTTTCCAGCCTTCCAAGGCCGCGTCCTAGATCTGGCCGACCTGGGCTCTTTCTCTGCAACGCTGAACCCTATCCGAGGCCGAAGAGCCTGCACCACAAGAACAGTGCCGAGAAAGACTGTGCCTGACACGCTTCGCCCATCTCAGGAGGTGCAGCATGTTGGTGCTTGGCATTGATGTTGGGAAACGAGAGCTGTTCGTTCAACTGCAGGACGCCGCCGGAACTTCGCTCGGTCAGCGTGGCCCCTTGGCCAACACACCTGCCGGACTTCAACAGTTGAGCGACTGGGTTCGCAAGTGGGCTGAACCTGCACAGCTTCACGTGGTGATGGAGGCCACCAATGTGTATTGGGAGCGCTGCGCACACCACTTTCAATCGCTCGGTAGTGTCGTGAGTGTGGTGAACCCCGCGCAGATCAAGTATTTTGCCCGTTCCGTATTGCGCCGGGGGAAAACCGACGCGATGGACGCGGAGCTGATCGCGCGATATGGGGTCGTCATGCATCCGAGCGGCTGGACGCCGCCCAGCCCCGCCTTGAGTGACCTCAAGCAGCTCACTCGGGAACGGGAAGCCGTTGTCGTGCGCCGGACTCAGGAGCAGAACCACCTTCAAGCGTTACAAGACGCCCATCATGCTTCGGAGATCGTCGTGAAGCTCACCCAGCAGCGGTTAGACCTCATGGTTCAGCAGGTCGGAGAGATTGAGGCCGCGATGCGTGCGCTGATCGAGGCTGATGAACGGTTGTCGCAGCAACTGAAGTTGCTGCTAAGTGTGCCGGGGTTTGCCTTTGTGTCTGCAGCAACGATCTTGGCAGAAACAGTGGGATTTGCCCAGCTCGAAACAGGGCGAGAACGTTCAGCTGCTTCAGGGATGGCGCCCTCTCCCCACCAATCGGGATCCAAACGTGGTCAAGGACGGATTTCAAAGACCGGCAACGCCCGCCTACGACGGATCGCGTATCTCTCGGCCTTGGGAGCGTCAAAATCACACAGCCGAATGCGAACCTACTATCGCCATTTACGGGACACCGGCAAGCCAGCCAAAGTAGCGTTAGTCGCGCTGGGACGTAAATTATTAACCACCGGATTGGCGGTGGTGAAATCCGGGCAACCCTACCAAGATGATTTTTGTCGTGCTTAAGACGGAGCTGGCCCAACACCGACAACTGCCCCGCCAAAGACTTGACAACCCATCCGCGACACCCTATCTAGGATTTTAGAATTCAATCCGAGCGGAGCGAGTCAGAAAGAGGACGGGCTACGCGAACTGGAGCTGCAAGTGGTGGGGTTTAAGGTTGTGACGGAATGAAGCGGAGTCCGTCTCACGCTCACTGGTTGATCCTGCCCTCCGCATTTTCTGTTAGGCTCCAGCAACCTGAGGTAGGGGAAGTCCGGTGCAATTCCGGCGCTGTCGCGCAACGGTAATCAGACTTGGTCTGTCAGCCCGAATGCCTCTCAGGGAGGCCCACTGTTACTGGTGGGCACCTCTCGCCATTAGAGGGCCACCAACGAGTCGAGGTTTGTCATGGTCCTGTTCCGGCCCAGATACAGCCCACTCCGGCCCCGGCCGGAGTGGGCTGTTCAGGCTGGCCCACTTCCAGCTGTTTTCGCCTTTGCCCGTTGGAGTCGTCATGCGCTGTGTTCTGTTCTGTATCCCTGTTGTTGCCCTACTGAGTTCCGCGTCTGCCACCCGTTACCCGCTGACGGTCACAGACGACCTGGGCCGCACCATCACCCTGAAGGCCGAGCCGAAGCGGATCATTTCCATGCTGCCCTCTCATACCGAAACGCTGGTGGCTATTGGAGCAGGCGACAAGCTGGTGGCGGTCGACCGCTTCAGCAGCTATCCCGCCCCTGTCGTGAGCAGCCTGCCGAAAGTGGGCAGCGCCTACCAACCTGATCTTGAAGCCATCGTGGCACTCAAGCCCGACCTTGTGCTGGCCGACGAATCTGCCGGATCACGGCTGACCGAGAAACTGGCGCAAGCAGGCCTGACTGTATACGGCGGCACCGCCCAGACCTACAACGAGGTCTTTGAAAAAATTGCGGTGCTGGGTAAACTGACCAACCGTGAGAACGGCGCGACCCGCCTTGTGACGTCCATGCGGACGGAGCTGAACGCCCTTCAGCAGACGGTACTGACCTTGCCCAAACTCAGCACCTATTACGAAATCGATCCCTCGCCGTATTCGGTGGGGCCAAATTCGTTCATCGGCGCCCTCATCTCAAAGGCGGGCGGGCGCACCATCGTGCCCGCCTCCCTGGGTGACTTTCCCAAGCTCGACCCCGAACTGATCGTCAGGAGCAACCCGCGAGTCATCATCGGCCCAGCCCTGAGTGACGCCCGCACCCGGCCCGGCTGGCTGAGCCTGACGGCGGTGCAGGGGGGCCGGGTCTACCAGCCCAACAAAGAGGAACTGGACGCCCTGTCGCGGCCCGGCCCGCGCCTGCCGCTGGCCCTGCGCACCCTGATCCGCTTTCTACACCCCGAGGCGCTGAAATGACCGACCCCACGACCGAACAGCGGCGTGCACAAGCCATGCGCGAACTGACCGAGCAGCGCGACAACTACAAGAAACGCGGGGGCATCAGCAAAGGGCGGCGTGGACTCCTCATCGTGAATACCGGGAAAGGCAAAGGCAAGACCACTGCCGCTCTGGGCCTGATGATGCGGGCCCACGGCCGGGGCCTGAACACCAAGATGTTTCAGTTCCTCAAGCACGACACGGCCAAGTTTGGAGAACACCGCACCCTCGATCAGCTGGAGATTCCCTATCAGGGGCTGGGGGACGGCTGGACATGGCGCAGCAAAGACCTCGAGAATTCGGCGGAGTTGGCGGCCCACGGCTGGACTCTGGCGCGGGAAGCCATCCTGAGCGGCGAGTATGACCTGATCGTGCTGGATGAATTCACCTATCCGCTGAAATACGGCTGGGTGCCTTGGAGCGAAGTGGAAGCGGTGTTGCGTGCCCGCGACCCACGGCTGCATGTGGTCATTACCGGACGGGGCGCGCTGCCCGAGCTGATTGAACTGGCTGATACGGTCAGCGAGATTCAGCCTGTCAAGCACGCCTATCAGGCCGGGATTGGCGGTCAACAGGGGATCGAGTACTGATGGAAGGGGAAGGCATGTTGGCGACGCTGGCCTTGGTGTTCGTTCTGGGTCTGCGGCACGGAATGGACGCTGATCATCTGGCAGCCATCGACGGGTTTTCGCGGCTGCGGCCCAGCCGCTGGAACGGGGTACTGTTCGGGCTGGGGCACGGGCTGGTCGTCACCATTTTGGCGCTGATGGTCGGACGTCTGGGCGAGGAATTCGGCTTGGGCTGGCTGGCCCCCTACCTGTTTCTGGGTGTAGCGGCGCTGAATCTCTGGAGGCTGCTGCGCCCCGCATCTGCTCAACTCCATAGGCACCTCACGCCGGGCCGCAGCTTTCTGGCCACCAGTCCTTTTTTAATGGGCCTGCTGCTGGCGGTGGGCATGGAAACCAGCTCGCAGCTCTCGGCGCTGTCCCTGAGCACGAGTGTGCCGCCGCTGGTGTTGGGGCTGGTGTTCACCCTGGGTATGGTGCTCACCGACGGCGTTGACGGCGTGCTTGCGTCTCAACTCCAGCGTGGTCAGCAGGCCGATCCTCAACGGGCGCGGCTTGCCTCACAAGTGATGGGGTGGATGGTCGTCGTGTTGTCGCTGACCTTTGCGCTGAGCGGTTTTGCTGGCGTGAACCTGGGCGACGTCGCCAATCCCCTGGGCTTTATGGTCTTTGCCGCCTTGATAACCCTGCGGGTCTGGAGCCGTCTAGGCCGCGCCCCCCTGCAATCCGCATGAGCCGCCCGAGTGTGCCGCGTCAGCGGATTGTGCGGGCCGATGGCCGAACCATCAATGTGGTGCGCAGGCGTGGACACCTGAGTTACTGTTTTCACGGCTGCTGCTGTGGGCGCACAGACAAGGGTTATGCCGAAGCTCCCGTCGCGACCTACACAGAAGAGTGGACGCGGCGCAAACTGCGCAATCAAGTGCACCTCACCAGGTCGGGTTGTCTGGGACCGTGCCTGCTCTCCAACGTGGCCCACCTGGTCTTCGACGGGCACGACGTGTGGTTTCACTCAGTCAACGACCCCTGGCTGGTGCGGGCCATCTTCGAGTACATCAGCACCATGCTGGAGGCGGACGGCTACCTCCCGCCACCGCCCGACCTGTTGGAGTACACCTTCAACTATTACACCTGGGACGCCTCCAATTCGGCGCCCACGGCGGGTCAGCTCAACAGAGCTGAGGTTTCAGACCGTCCCCTCGCCGGGTTTGCTGTTCTGAGTCACGCCGATACCGACCTGCTCAATCTTCAGGCCGCCCGAGAAACCTTGCCGGATGACTTCGGGCCAGTTACAGGTGTGGCGCTGGGCAGCATTCGCAGTGAGGCGCAGATGGAGGGGATGCTGGCCGGTGCCGTGGGGCAAGCGGAAGTGGTGCTGGTGCGCCTGCACGGCAAGTTTAGTGCGCTGCCCGGCGGTGAGCGTCTCCGGCAACATGCCGCCGCGACCGGTCAATACCTGCTGATGGTCAGCGGCACCAACGAACCCGACCCGGAGTTGGCGCGGCTAAGCGCAGCGCCGCTCCACACCTTGGACACGGCGCTGGCGTACCTGGCGGCCAGCGGCTGGACGAACACCCGTGAACTGCTGCTTTCCTTGTCCGACACGCTGCGCCTCACCGGGTACGGCGCACAGCCGCCGCACGCCCTGGCCGAGCACGGTCTCTATCACCCCGACCTGCCCGAAGGAGCTACGCTGGCCGACTGGCACCGTTACCGTGACCCGCAGCGCCCGGCGGTGGGAATCTTGTTTTACCGGGCGCACGCCCTGAGCGGCAACACCGCCTTTGTGGATACCTTGGTCGCGGCGCTGGACGAGGCGGGAGCCGACGCGCTGCCCGTGTTTACCACCAGCCTCAAAGACCTTGACGCTTTGGGCGACCCACACGCCTTTGCTCTGCTGAGTGGTCAGGTGGACGCCGTGGTCTCGACCCTCAGTTTTGCGATGGCCGAGGCCCGCACGCACACTGGACGGGAAGACGACGGCGCGTCGGCCTTCCTGCGGCTGGGCCTGCCAGTCGTGCAGGGCCTCACCTTGGGCGGCGCACGCGGCCCCTGGGAAACGAGTTCACGCGGTCTAGGCCCCCTCGATACCGCTATGAACGTGGCTCTGCCAGAATTCGATGGGCGGATTATCGGCGTGCCCTTCGCTTTCAAGGAGCAGGAAGCGGGCGGGGCCCGGCGGCTGGTGGCCGACCCGGAGCGCAGCGCACGCCTGGCCGGAATCGCGGTGCGGTTGGCCCGGCTGAGACACAAACCCAACGGGGACAAGCGGCTGGCGTTCATCTTCACGAACTCGGCGGCCAAGGCGTCGCAGGTGGGCAACGCGGTGGGTCTGGATTCGGCCGCGTCGCTGCTGCACATGCTGCGTGCCCTAAAGGACGAAGGCTACGATGTGGGCCACCTTCCTGAAACCTCCGACGCCCTCATACACGGGCTGATCGAGCGCAGCAACTACGACCAGACCGTGATGACGCTGGAGCAACTGGCGCAGGCGGCGGCGCACATTCCGGCGGCGCAGTACGCCCGCTGGTTTGCCGAATGGCCTGACCAGCAGCGCCAGCGCATGACGGCGCAGTGGGGGCCGCCGCCCGGCGTGGCCTACGTCCATAACGGCGCACTGTGCCTGGCAGGCATGACCTTCGGAAAGGTGTTCGTGGCCCTGCAACCGCCGCGTGGGTACGGCATGGATCCCGACGCCATCTATCACACCCCCGATTTGCCGCCCACCCACCACTACGCGGCGCTGTACCGCTGGCTGCGTGAACCTGCCGAGCTGGGCGGGTTTGGGGCAGACGCCTTGGTGCATGTGGGCAAGCACGGCACGCTGGAATGGCTGCCCGGCAAGGGCGTGGGCCTGAGCGCCAACTGTTTTCCCGACAGCTTGCTGGGCGACCTCCCGCTGTTCTATCCCTTTGTCATCAACGACCCTGGTGAGGGCACGCAGGCCAAACGCCGCGCCCACGCCACCATTTTGGATCACCTGCCGCCGCCGCTGACGAGGGCGGACACCTACGGCCCACTGGCCGAGTTGGCGGCATTGGTCGATGAGTATTACCAACTCGAACTCCTTGATCCCAGCAAGCTGCCGCTGCTTCAGGGCCAGATTTGGGCGCTGGTACAGCAGGCAGATTTGGGCACCGATTTGGGGGCCATGTTGCGGCGCGATCACGGCGACCACGTACATGATTGGGATGAGACCTTTACGGAAGAGGGCTTGCCCGTCACGCTGAGTGAGATGAACGGGGCAGACGTGGCGCATCTGCTGGAAGACATTGACGGCTACCTGTGCGAACTGGGCGCGGCGCAGATTCGGGGCGGCCTGCACACACTGGGTCAGGCCCCGCAGGGTGAAGCCATGCCCGAGATGCTACGCGCCCTGACCCGGCTGGCCAACATCGGCGTGCCGGGCCTGTTGGATGGGCTGGCTGGAGTGCTGGGCCTGAATCTCCCGGAGCTTCTTGACCGGCCTGGTGCTCGGCTGGACATCCGCGCCGACCTGAGTGGACTGGCGGGCCGTCCGGTACAAACCCACGCCGACGCCCTAGAACTGCTGGACGAATTGGCGTTGCACCTCTATCAACTGCTCTCGGAGCGGCACTTCGATCCTGCCAGCATCTCCGAGGTGCTTGCCCTGACGCTGGGGGGACGCAGCGACACCGGCACCTTGCCGCACACGCTCGCCTATGCCTGCCAGCGTCTCAAGCCCAACCTGGAGGCCACCAGCGACGAAATCACGCACCTGATCGCCGGGCTGGCAGGCCGGTTCGTTCCTGCTGGGCCGAGCGGCGCGCCCTCACGCGGGCAAGCGCACATTCTGCCTACAGGGCGCAACTTTTACGCTGTCGATCCACGGGCGCTGCCCTCGCAGGCGGCGTGGACAGTGGGCAGTAACCTCGCGCACGAGGTGTTGGAGCGTCACCAGAAGGAAGCGGGTCAGTACCCGGAACACGTAGCCATCAGCGTGTGGGGCACCAGCAATATGCGTACCCAGGGCGACGATGTGGCCGAAATTCTGGCTCTCTTGGGCACGCGGCCCGTGTGGCATCCACAGAGCCGCCGCTTAGAGGGCGTGTCCCTGATTCCACTCGGAGAGTTGGGCCGGCCACGGATTGACGTGACCGTGCGGATCAGCGGCTTTTTCCGTGACGCGTTTCCGCATCTCATCACGCTGCTGGACGACGCGTTTACACAGGCCATGCACGCCGACGAGCCGGAAGAGCTGAACTTTCCCCGCAAGCATTATCTGGCTGACCTGCGGGGCCGCTTGGCCGATCTGCCCACCGAGGAAGCGGAGGCGCGGGCGGCCTTCCGCATGTTCGGCAGTGCGCCGGGCACGTATGGAGCGGGCATTCTCGACCTGATTCACGAGGGCAACTGGCAAAATGAGGCCGATTTTGCCCGAACCTTTGTCAATTGGGGCGGTTACGCCTACACAGCCGCCGAGCAGGGCACCGATGCCCGCGAAGATTTCCGCGTTCGCCTTGGGGCCACGCAACTGGTGCTGCACAACCAGGACAACCGGGAGCACGATATTTTTGACAGCGACGACTATTTGCAGTTTTTTGGCGGCATGATCGCCTCGGTACGCAGTCTGTCCGGCGCTCAGCCAAGGCATTACTTTGGAGACACGGCCAACCCTGAGCGTGTCCGGGTGCGCGACCTCGGCGAGGAGGCCCTGCGGGTGTACCGCTCGCGGGTGGTCAATCCCAAGTGGCTCAGCGGCATTCGTCAACACGGCTACAAGGGCGGTCTGGAGCAAACCGCCACCGTGGATTACCTGTTCGGCTTCGACGCCACGGCCCAAATTGCCCACAATTTCATGTATGAGGGGGTGGCGCAGGCCTACGCGCTTGATCCTGTGAATCAGGCGTTCTTGAAGGCCAGCAATCCTTGGGCGCTGAATGCTATCGCCACGCGCCTGTTAGAAGCCGAGGGGCGCGGATTGTGGGAAGCCGCGCCCGACACACTAGGGGCGCTGCAAAACCTGTTGGCCGAGAGTGAAGGGCTGCTGGAAGAACGCGGCGAACAGGCGCGGGTGGGCGGATGACCCTCCAGACCAACGTTTTTGACGAGTGGGAGACCCAGGTGCGAACCGTGCGCTCGGGACGGTGGCAGCCTGAGCGCGACCTGGCGTTTTGGCGTGAAAAAGCCGCTGGCTACGACGCGGGCCAGCCGCCGCTCCCGAATACTGTGGCGTGGCTGCGGGAGCGGCTGGGCGGCGCACATTCGCTGCTGGACGTGGGCGCGGGCACGGGCCGCCTGACCCTGCCGCTGGCCCATGTAGTGCAGCAGGTGACGGCGCTGGATCACTCGCCCGACATGCTGGCCGTGCTGCGTGGCAAAGGGCCGCCCGCGCATGTCCGCCTGTGCTGCCAAGCCCTCGGAGACGCCTTGCACGGCTCCGACCTGTCCTCACACGACGCCGTGCTGAGCGCCTGGTCGCTGGCGTATCTGCCCGATCTGCGCGGGGCGCTGACAGGCTTGCTGCGCCTCGCCCGACGCGACTTGTTTTTGCTGGAAGACGACGGGCTGGGCAGTCCCCACGTGACCCTGCGCCGCCGACTAGAGGGGCAGCCGCGCCCCCACAGGGCTTCCAGTCTGCGCCGCGCTCTGCAAGCACTGGGGGAGGAACCGCACGTCCACCGAATTCAGGAGAACCGCGAACTGACTTTTCCTCATACGGCTGCCCTGCTGGCCCAGGCCCGTCTTCCGCTCCCAGACGCGGAGGCGCTGGAGGTTCTGCGCCCTCACCTGACCGCCGTGCCGGAGGGCTGGCTCTACCACTGGACATTCGACGTTCACGTGCTGCACGTGCGGAAGGCGTCGCTGTGACCCCCGATTATCCGCTGGCTGCCGTGGCCCATCAGCCAGAACTGCTCTTTGCGTTGTCGCTGCTGGCGGTGGCCCCCAGTGTGGGCGGCCTGCTGATCCGGGGCGACCGGGGCGCGGCGAAAAGCACGGCGGCACGCGGTTTGGCGTTGCTGCTTCCCTCCGGGCCAGACCTGCCTGCACCGTTCGTCAATTTGCCGTTGGGCGCGACCGAAGACCGCGTGATCGGTACCCTCGACCTCGAGGCAGCGCTGCGCGGCGAGGCCCGTCTCAAGTCTGGGCTGCTGGCGCAGGCTGACGGCGGCCTCCTGTATATCGATGAGGTGAACTTGCTGCCCGACCATCTGGTCGACCTATTGCTAGATGCCTCGGCAATGGGCGTGGTCAGGGTGCAGCGCGATACTCTAAGTGCCGAACAACCCGCCCGGTTTGCGTTGGTGGGCAGCATGAACCCCGAAGAAGGCCAGTTGCGCCCCCAATTTCTGGATCGGTTCGGACTGTGTGTCGAGGTCTCGGCCCCGCACGCGCCCGCCGAACGCGCCGAGATCATCCGGCGGCGGATGGCTTTCGAGGCCGACCCCACAGCCTTTGTTCAGCAGTGGCAGGAGGCGCAAGTGGCGCTGGGGCAGCGGCTCGTGTCGGCCCGGCACCGTTTCCCAAACGTGTCTGTGCCCGACGCGCTGCTCGAAACCATCACCACCCTCAGCAGCGAGGCAGGAGTGCGGAGCCTGCGTGCCGATCTGGTGCTGCACCGGGCGGCGCGGGCCTGCGCGGCACTGGAACAACGCAGCGATGTCACCGCTGCCGACCTGCACCGGGTCGCGCCTTTCGCGTTGCTTCACCGGCAAAGTGTGGGTCGGCCACCCTCGTCCCCACCGACTCAGGGAGACCCGGCGCAGGGAAATCCAGTCCAAGGTAACTCAGCCAAGGAAACCTCAGCGCAGCAGCCTCCAGCCTCTCCACCTCCGGGTGAGCCGAGTCCCCCGGACACCATCTTTGCGCCCACCGCCATCTCGGCGCCGCTGGCCTTAAACCAGACTCCGCTGCGCGGCTCCCAACAGCAGGCGGGTTCCCAGCACGGCGGTACACGGGCGGTGCCAAACCCTCAAGCCACGCAGCTTCATGTCCCGGCCACCCTGCGCTCGGCGTTGGGACGGGGCAGCGTCCAACTTACGGCCCAAGATATTCACACGTCCGTTCCCGAGGACGGCGGACGGCGGGTGCTGTTCGTGGCCGATACGAGCGGCAGCGTGGGCACGTCTGGACGAATGGGCGCGGTGAAGGCCGCGCTGCTGGACGTGCTGACCGGCCACACCCGGCGCGACCGCGCAGCCCTGATCGTCTTCCGGGGCACTGGAGCCACCCTGTTGCTGGACTGGACGACCGACCGCGCCGCTGCCGAGGACGCCATCCGCACCGCGCCGACGGGGGGGCGCACGCCCCTCGCCCACGCCCTGCAATTGGCCGCCGACCTGCTGGCGGGCCAGCGTCTTGCCGAGTTGGTGCTCTTTACCGATGGCCGCGCCAATGTGCCGCTGACCCCAGCTTCCGACCCCTGGACAGACACGCTGACGGCGGCGGCGGGTCTGCGCGGCAAGGCAGCCCTCGTTGTGGACACCGAAGCCGGGCAAGTGCGCTTGGGACGCGCTGCGCAGCTGGCCCGGATCTTGGGGGCCACCCTGCAAGTCCTGGAGCCCGCGTGAAGCGGTTGGTGATCGCCGCGCCGCATTCGGGCAGTGGTAAAACCACAGTGGCCGCGCTGCTGTGTCTGGCGTTCCGGGCACGCGGCCTGCGGGTGCAGCCGTTCAAGCTGGGGCCGGATTACCTTGATCCTACCCATCTGAGCCGCGCCGCCGGGCTGGCCGCCCGGAATCTCGATTCGTTTTTGCTGGGCCAGTCGCGCACACGCGAATTGTTTGCCCGCGCAGCCCAGAGCGCCGACCTCAGCATTCTGGAAGGGGTCATGGGCCTGTACGATGGCCGTGACCCCCTCAGCGACGAGCATTCCACAGCCGAACTGGCGCTGCTGCTGGACGCGCCGGTCGTGCTGGTGATCGACGCAGGCGGGATGGCACGTACCGTGGCGGCTGTGGCGGCTGGTCTCCGTGATTTCCGGCCTGGCTTGCGGGTGGCTGGGGTCATTCTGAACCGGGTGGGTGGAGCAGGCCACGCGGCTCTGTGTGAAGCGGCGCTGACGCAGATAGGCCTGCCCGTGTTGGGGTTTGTGGCCCGCACGGAGGCGCTGCACCTGCCCTCGCGGCATTTGGGGCTGCTGAGTGCCGAACTGACCAGTTGGGATGAGGGGGCGGCGTTGGATGCGGCCCGACATCTGCGGCTGGACGCACTGCTGGCCGCTGCACAAGCACCAGCTCTGGGCCTGCCAGATGTTCCGGCAGCCCACAACCCGCGTGTACGGCTGGCCTACGCGCTCGATGAAGCCTTTCATTTCTACTACCCGGATGCCCTGGATGAGCTCCGCCTGGCGGGCGCGGAACTCGTGCCGTTCAGTCCCCTGCATGACGCCGGGCTGCCACCGGGCATTGGCGGCCTGCTGCTGGGCGGTGGATATCCCGAAGCGCATGCGGCGGCCCTGAGCGCCAACCGTTCCATGCGGGACGCGGTGCGGGCCTTCGCGGCGTCAGGTCGCCCGGTGGTCGGAGAGTGCGGCGGCTTGATGTACCTCAGTGAAACCTTGGAAGATGGGGCAGGGCAGGTCTTCGAGATGTGTGGGGTGGTGCCCTACCGCACCCGCATGACGCCGGGTCTGACTCTGGGCTACCGCGACGCCACCGCCCTGCACGGAACCGTGCTGGCTCCGGCAGGAACGGCGCTGCGGGGCCATGAATTCCATCATTCGGTGCTGGCCCATGCACCTACCGAACCCGCCTACTCCTGGACAGCGCGGGACGGAAGCAGGGTCACCGAGGGCTACGCCTCCGGCAACGTCTTGGCCAGTTACCTGCACCTGCATCTGGGGGCTGATCCGGGGCTGGCCGCGCGGTTTGTGGCGGCCTGCGGATGAGGCGCACGCTGCTGTTGGCTTTGGCCTTGGATAGCTTGGGCGAGCCGCCGTCCCGCTGGCACCCCGTGGTCTGGATGGGCAACTATTTGGGGTCTGCCCGCAAACGATGGTACGGTTCCTCCCCCGCAGGCCAATTGGCGCAGGGGGCGGCGGGTTGGGCTCTGGGAGCTGGGCTGGCCGCGAGCGGGGGCCTCCTCGCAGAGCGGTTTCCCTGGCCCCTTCAGGCCGCTGTCCTCAAAACGCTCTTGGCCCGGCGAGCGCTGTTTGCGGCAGTGGATGAGGTGCATGTGGCGCTACGTCAGGGCAATCTTCCCGAAGCCCGGCGGCGGCTGGCCTGGCACCTGGTCAGCCGCGACACCGCCGCCCTCAGCGCCTCTGAAGTGGCTGGGGCAGCCATTGAAAGTCTGGCCGAAAATCTCTCAGATAGCGTGGTGGCTCCCCTGCTCGCCTACCGTGTGGGGGGATTGCCCTTGGCCGCCGCGTACCGCCTGACCAATACGGCCGACGCCATGTGGGGCTACCGCACCCCCGCGCTGGAATGGCCCGGCAAGGTCGCCGCCCACACGGACGATCTGCTGAACCTGGCCCCCGCCCGGCTGACCGCGGTGTGTACGCTGCTCTCGGCGGGACCAGCGGGTGCTCAGGGGTGGAAGGTCTGGGCCCGTGACCGCCGTGCCACGACCAGTCCGAATGCTGGGCACCCCATGAGTGCGTTTGCTGGCGTGCTTGGCCTGCGCCTCGATAAACGCGGGGTTTATGTGCTCAATCCACAAGGCCGCGCACCAGAACCCGGCGACCTCCCGCGTGCGTTGGCCCTGGCTCGGCGCACCCTGATCCTGGCGGTAGTGGCCCTGCTGTGCCTTCCCAGGAGCCAGCGTGCCTGAACTGCCGCCCCTGATTCCCCGTGCGCCCCACGGTGGGCCGTCCTCGGCGGCGTTTACGGGGCTGGACTTTAGCGTGAACGCCAACCCATACGGCCCCAATCCCGCGCTGCTTCAGGCGGTGCGCGGTGCCGACCACGCGCACTATCCTGATCCCAGTTACTCCGAGGTACGCGGGCGTCTTGCGGCCTGGCACAGGGTGACGCCCGATCAGGTGGCGCTCTCTGTAGGAGCCTCCGACTTGCTGCACCGCCTGGCACGGGCCTTTCTTGGGCCGCAGGACACCTTGCTGAGCCTGTACGCTCCTTTTGGCGAACTGGCCCGCGCCGCTGCACTGGGGCGGGCACAGGTAGAAGTTGTGCCGCAGTGGCCAGAGCGGCTGCCTTCAACGGCGGCTCTGGTCTACGTGGGCCACCCTCATAACCCCACGGGCCGCACCCTGAGCGCCTCTGCGCTGCACAAGCTGGCCGAAATGTGCGCCGCCACCGGTGCCCTCTTGATCGTGGATGAAGCTTACGCGCCCTTTACGCTGGCCCCCGAACCCCCCCGACATGCCCACGTGGTGCGGTTGCTGTCGCCGGGCAAGGCACATGGCTTGGTGGGGGCGCGGCCCGCATACGCGCTGGCGGCTCCGGCGGTGGTCGCCAGACTGGACAACCTTGCTCCCGCTTGGCACCTGCCCGCAGGGACGGCAGCGTTGCTGGCGGCCCTGCCTGAAGCCCAAGATTTTCTGACCCACACCCTCCCCCAGGTGGCCCGGAACGCTGCGGCGCTGGCGGCTTCACTGGCCGCTTTCGGCACGGTGGAACATCACGGCACGCCGTATGTGCTGCTCCACACCGGACACGCGGCCTCGGTGACGGCTCAACTGCTCAGCCACGGCCTGCGGGTGCGCGACTGCACCAGCTACGGCTTGCCGGACTATGTGCGAATTTCAACCAGGACTGCTGCCGACAACGCCGTTTTGATAGAGCAGTTGCCGCATGTTCTGTGCACTAAAGGAGAAACGCATGGCTAAAGCGATCATGGTTCAGGGCTGTACCAGCAATGCGGGCAAGAGTTACTTGGCTGCGGCTCTGTGCCGGGCGCTTAGCAATGAGGGCTACCGGGTGGCTCCCTTCAAAGCCCAGAACATGAGTAACAACGCCGGGGTCACGCCTGCCGGGCTGGAAATGGGCCGTGCCCAATTGGTGCAGGCCCGCGCCGCCCGCGTGGTGCCTGACGTGCGGATGAACCCTGTGTTGCTCAAACCGGAAGCCGACACCCGTTCGCAGGTGGTGCTGCTGGGCAAGGTCAGTCCTGAGATGACGGCCTTGCCCTGGCGAGAACGCAAAGTGCATTTGTGGCCGCATGTGCAGGCGGCGTTACACAGCCTGATGGCTGACTATGACGTGGTGGTGATTGAGGGAGCAGGCAGTCCCGCCGAGGTGAATCTGCGGGCTTCGGACATCGTCAATATGCGCGTGGCCCGTGAGGTTCAGGCCGCTGTCCTCGTGGCCGCTGATATCGACCGGGGCGGGGCGTTTGCTCACCTGCTGGGCACGTGGCACTGCCTGATTCCCGAGGAACGGGCGTTGCTGCGGGGCTTTATCCTCAACCGCTTCCGGGGAGACCCGGCGCTCCTGTCTCCTGCGCCGGAGTGGTTGGAAGCCCAGACAGGCGTACCGACGGTGGGCGTCGTCCCGATGCTCGATATTCCGTTGCCGGAAGAGGATGGAGTGTGGGCCGAGGCACGCCGCCCTCATGCCTCTCAAGAGGGCTTTGTGGCCATCGCCCGTCTGCCCCGCGTCTCCAATCTGGATGAGTTCGCGTTGCTGGGCGACCTGGCCCGCTGGGTCACCACACCTGCCGAACTGGAAGGAGCGCGGGCGGTCATTTTGCCGGGCAGCAAAAGCACGGCGGCTGACCTCGCGTGGCTGCGGGCCACTGGGCTGGCCGGTGCAGTCACCCGCTTGGCCCACAGCGGCGTGCCCGTACTGGGCATCTGTGGGGGACTTCAGATGTTGGGCCGCGCTCTGCACGATCCACTTGGGGTGGAGTCGGGTCACAAGATCCTGGGTCTGGGCCTGTTGGATCTGACCACCACCTTTGCCGCCGACAAGGTAACGGTGCAAACCAGCCTCACTGACCCCGAAACGGGCTTGGCCCTCCACGGCTACGAGATTCACCATGGCCGCACACAGGCTGGCCCGCAGGTACAGACGCTTACGCCTGGACTGTTATGGCGGCAGGGCAACGTGCGCGGCACCTATCTTCACGGCTTACTGGAAGATCC